>CABSNX010000001.1 GCA_902479205.1 uncultured Collinsella sp.
GTATAAGAGACAGCTACGAGATTGCATCGGCGGCGGGCCTAACGGGCGCCGGGCAGACCGAGAGCACACCTGCGGGTACGCTCGCCACTGATCTTGTCGAGGGCAAGGAACTCGTCGAGCAGCAGAAGCAGGAGGAGACCGCCGAAGCCGAAGCAACCTGGAATGAGGATCTTGGGCTCTGGATGACCTCGAAGGGCGCTACGGGCGTAAAAGGCGAATACGATGATGGCTACGTGGCCGGCGAGCAGACTCCCGCGCAGTACTACTTCTCGATCGATAGCCTCACCAACGAAATTTCTATCGAGTATGGCGACGCGGGCATTACCACGTTGGAGGTGCCCTCGACCATCGACGGCAAAAATGTCGTGAGTCTTAAGGGCATGGGAAACGTTGCGCTCACATCAATTACGTTTGCCCCCGATTCGCATATCCGCTCTGTGGGCGGTTTGGGCGGCAGCAGCATCAAGGAAATCGCACTGCCCGATTCGGTTGAGGAACTGGGCTGGAATGCGTTTACCGGAAGCAAGACACTTCACACGGTGACCTGGCCCAACAACGCGGCCTTTACCACGATTCCCGAGCAGGCCTTTGAGGGCTGCGAACAACTTGACGACAATGTGGTGGCAACGCTGCCGCCTTCGGTTAAGACTATCGACTATCGCGCCTTCGCCAATTGCGGCGTACCGCAGTTCTATGTCTCGGACACAACGGTACTCACCTTTACGCAGATCAACGTGCCGGGCACGGTGGAGCGGATTGAGCGCTATGCCTTTGACGGGTGCTCGCATGTGTCGTCGGTGACGATTGGCGATGGTGTCAAATCTATCGGGGCGCTCGCGTTCGCCTCTCTTGATCCTGCGATTGCCGGCAAAGAGATTGTGCTACCCAAAAGCGTGGAAATGATAGAGTGGGGAGCTTTTGAGAACACGAGATACGGAAACGAGACGAACCATAATGCCGTTGCCCTGCGCGTGATGAACCCCGATCTTCAGTTTGGTGAGGCGGGCTATCCGGGCGACTATAATGAGCGTGTGACAATCGATGGCGTAACGTATGCGATTCCCTTTGGTGAAGGCCAGACCATCTATGCCTATGCGACCGATTCGGCTGGCAACCCCTCGATGGTCAAAAAGCTTGCCGATGCCGTGGCCGATCGCAAGGACTCCGTCGATTCCTCGAAGCCTGCCTACACGTTTGAGTGGATGGGCGAGGCGGCCCAGGTGACGGGCAAACTTCCCCAGAGCGCGACGGCTACACTCGTGCAGGCGGGGCAGTCCACGCCGCTGGCGGTTGGCGATGACGGCAGCTTTACAGCGGACGCTCTCTCCAAGACAGCGGCCACCCTGCGCATTTCGCTCAGCGGTTACTATGACATGGTGCTGGTGCGTCCGGGCGACCAGATGACGGGCACATGGAATATCGGAGAGATTAAGGCCGAGGACTTTACCAAGATTCCGGCCTCGCGCGCGATTGAGCTCAACGTGGGCTATCTTGAACCGGTCGCAGGCCAGGATAAGACCGAACGCATTGAGCTCGATAGTCTCGATAACATCGATCTGACGGTGAAGAGCGGCGGCAAGACGCTTAAGCCTGCCAAGGGTGACAAGGAAAACGACTTCCGTATCCAGGGCACAGCGCTCGTGGTGTCGCAGGCCATTGCCGACGCGGACCAGGATCTGGAGATAACGCTCGAGCCCAAAGACAGCCTCAAGCTGGGTGGGGCGACGGCGACGGTGAAGCCTTCGGCCGGCAAGGTCGATATCGACTTGAAGCCCTGGGGTACGGCGACGGTTACGACCAAGGGCGACTACCAGGGCGCCAACCGCGTGCTGGTGTTCCGTACGTCCGACGGCAAGCTAGTCGCCGACGGCGTCACCTATTTGATGGGTTACGAAGACGATGGCGCCACGCCTATCATGAAGGCCGAGACGCCGCGCCTTAAGGCCGGTTCGTACACCATCGTCGCCTTTAACAAGACGAGCTATGACATCCAAGCGACGAGCTATTCCACGTTTAGCCGCCTAGGGCTGACCGTGGGTAAGCATATCGCGCAAAAGCAGGTGAAGATCGAGGACGGCAAACAGCTCGACGTGACGCTCGACGTTCCCGCGTTTGACGTGGAGACGTATCGTGCCGAGCGCGGGCTGACGGCGGGCTCGGTTATCGCTGATTCGTCCGCGGTCGTTGGCGTGGAGACCGAGCTGCGCATTCATTACGAGCTCAAGGACAGCCAGGCTGCCAAGATTGAGATTCCGCTGGCCAAGGATGCCGTCGAGGATGTGTCCGCAGGCGCTCGCGAAGCCGGCGCCAGCTCCGATGCCATGTGGGCTGGCACAACTTGGGAGGGCGACAACCTCGTTCTCGATATGAAGAAGAGTGCGGGCGCCGATGTGTTTGTGCGCTTTAAGCCTAAGGCCGCGGGCACCTATGCCATCTCGCCGCTCATTACGCTGGGCGAGGTGACACTGCCGCTGGGAAGCACCACACTCGAGGTTAGCGGATCGCGCGTCGAGGTCGACAACACCGACGTTCACAGCCTGCTGGGCAATGTGGCCTACGTTTATGCAGCGCCGGGAAAGAGCGTGCAGCTCACCGTGGGGACGGGCTCGTCGGCTGCAAAGTACACCGGCAAGACCAATAAACTCGGCCGTGCCAAGATTGAATACGAACTGCCGCAGGATACGCTTGCCGCCGAGCGTGTGACGCTCGAAGCGCGCGTGGGCTCGACCGATGTCGCCGCCGCTGCTGCCGAGGTAACGGCTCGCAATTATGTGCGCTATGTTCCGGGTGCTTCGGTCTGGAACTTTGATGTGACGTATCGTGGCGGTACGCAAAACCTGGTCAAGGACGGCAAGGACACCGGCAAGAGTCTGTGGACCTTCCATCATCTGCCGCAAAAGAAGAACGCCTACTGGACGTTCGATATCACGCTCGAGGTGGGAAACGAAGAGGCCGCCGACACGCTCGACCTGTACGTGGACTGCGTGGATGGCAAGACGGTGACGATTCCTCTGACTCAAAAGTCGCGCGAGGGCACCCGTGTGCGCTATGTCGCGGAGTATGTGGACGAGGGTTACCTTAAGCTGCTCGACGAGTTTAACAAGGCGAATGACTCGACCTATGTGAACTGCGGCAACTTTGAGCAAATCTTTATGCCGCAGACCTACCGCATCTCCAATGCCCAGCTTATGACCATGCTGAGTTTTGACGCCAAAGCTTCGGCCAAAAAGCATTCCGCCGCGGCCGAGGAGCGCCAGCGGGAGTTCTCGAATGCCGTGCAGCAGTGGCACGAGTTTATGATGGATAACTCGTTTAATGATGTCGATGAGGCCTTTAACGACGCGATTGACCAGATGGTCGCCGATGCGTTTGCCGAGGAGGACGAGGACGGTAAAGAGGACGAAGCCCAAGGTGGAGCTGCCCGTAAGGCTCGTCGCGCCCCTGCCGCCAGCGACGGCGAGGGTGATGGTGCTGGCAACGACGAGGCCGCGCAGTTTGCGGCTGAGCTCAAGGCCGCGGTCGGCGGGTCGTCGGCGCTGCTGACCCAGCAGGGCGACAGCTATGGCGTCAATGTGGACAAGATGATCTTTGAGGATGCTTACGGCACCAGCGAGGATTGGTATCAGGAACTCGCGGCGGCCCAGGGCGCGAACGCTGCGGATGCGGCCGCCATCAAGGAGCTCGTCGACCATGCATCGCGAGCGGAGTTTATTGCCCAGCAGGCCGAGGATCTGGTGGGCCAGTCGATGGGTATCGGCCGGCTCAACCAATACGGAAGCTGGAATGACGCAACCGCCGCGGCGCTCAACAAATGTGCGGGCATTAAGGCCAGCGAGTATAACGGCCAGTCGACGAGCGGGTTTAACGATTTGGGCCAGGCGCTCGGCAGCTCACTGAGCTACAAGGCGGCTGACGACGATACCGTCAAGGGCTTTAAGGTCGCCGCGCCCGATGGCGAGCAGACGGCCTATATCGAGTCGGAGTTTATCGAGAACTCCAATAACAACAAGAACCAGGCGCTTCTGTTTAACTCGATCGCCATGCAGTGCGACATTCTGGACAACCTGTACGACAACTGGAATGTGGTCCATAGCCTCAACAACTCCAAGGTGCGCGGATGGCTCATGGCCTGGAAGCGCAACGGCGACGTGAGCGCCCATATGAAGCTCATCCGCACGATTCGTTCGCTCAAGAGCTATAAGATCGAGTGCGAGATGTTCGGACAGGTCTTTAAGACCGATGCGTGGAAGGCGGCCGGCCAGGCGTTTCCCGCGGCGACCCAGGGCATCGGCATCTTTACCGGCATTTACGGCGTGAACGATGCCAGCAAGAACTGGGAGAACGTGAACGTCCGTATGCAGAAGGTGAAGGGCGAGCGCGAGGGCTATGAGCTTCAGCATACGCGCTTGCTTGCCAAGCCCGAGAAGACCGAGGACGACTGGAAGTGCATTTACGCGCTGCGCGATGCCATGGAGAAGGCGCGTGCGTTTGAGGATCTGCTGTATCGCCAGCTCTGCCACGATAGCACCGATGTGGCGGTGGGCTCCATTATGACAATCGCCGGCGTGCTGACGGCCGGTTCGGCGGGTACCGTGGTGGGCGCTGCCTATGACGCGGCTTCGACCAGCGTAGGTTCGGAGCGCGCGATTAAGCTGACCAATGCCGAATGCGCCTACGATGTTGCCTGCGAGCAGGTGGAGCGCGCGTGCCAGAATCGTATTACGGTCAACTGGGGCGAGCTGACCGATGCCGAGGTCTACAAGGCCAACAAGGACGGCTTGATCTCGGACGAGAAGATGCAGTCGATTTTTGAGGCGCGTTATCGCAATGTGGCCGCCAAGGCTGCACCCGACCCTGCGGGCGTGGTGTACGAGGGCCTGCTGTCCAATACGGTTGAAGGCGCGACGGTTGAGCTGTGGAGCGCCGACGATGCGGCCGGTACCAATGCGGTGCGTTGGGATGCCGAGGAGTATGAACAGGACAATCCGCTTGCGACGGGTGCGGACGGTGCGTACAACTGGAATACGCCGACCGGCTGGTATCAGGTGCGCGTGACCAAGGACGGGTATGAGGAGGCGCGTTCGGCTTGGCTGCGCGTGCCGCCGATTCAGACTGAGGTGAACATTGGCTTGGTGTCGACGGCGGCACCCGAGGTGGCTTCGGCCCATGCCTATACCGATTGCATCGAGGTTGAGTTTGCGCAGTATATGGATGCGAGCGCCGATGCCCTGGTCGCATTGTGCGCGCAGGGCTTGGGCGACGTGACGTATACGTGGCTCGACAAGCAGGACGATCCCAATGGCAAGCCGCTGTCGCGCGTGCTGCGTATTCGCTATGCCGATGCGCGTGAGGCGGGCTCGACGGTGGCGTTTGAGCTCGACGGTGCTCGCAACTACGCCGGCACGGCCATGGCGCGCTGGGCAAGTGGCGAGCTTGTCGTGGGCGTTCGCGCCGACAAGCTCAAGCTCAACGTGGAGCAGGCCGTGACCATGCTTGATGGCGGTGATTTTGGGCTGGTGGCGCACGTGACCGATAAGGCGGGCAAGCCGTTTGCGGGCGCCAAGGTTAGTGTCGGGCTGGAGTCCTCGGCTATCTGCTCTGTCGATGCCACCCAGGCCGTGACGGGCGAGGACGGCGCGGCGACGTTTGTACTGCATGGTGCTCTGCCCGGTTTGACGACGTTGACGGCGGCGGTGGACGGCACGGCGCTGTCCAAGCAGGTCGACGTTCGCGTGTCTGCCGAGGCAGTGCGACCGGCGCGACCGGTGGCGACGATTGGCGCGACGACGTTTGGTGCATGGTCGCCCAAGGAGAACTACATTACGGTGCCCAAGGGAACGAAGCTGGAGCTTTCGGCCGAGGATGGCACGACGATTTGGTACACCACCAACGACACCTGCCCCTGCCGTGATGAAGGCCGCGTAAAGTACACCGAGCCTATTGCGCTCGATAGCAACATGTATGTGCGCATTGCGGCACAGCGCCCTGGCATGTCATACAGTGAGTATTCCGAGCGTCTGAACATTACGATTACGGTGACCGATGAGGCGGCGCCCGATCCCGAGCCCGAGCCGACGCCCGAGCCGGACCCGGCGCCTGGCGACGGCGAGCAGGGCGGCGGTGCGGATGGCTCTGGCGGCAGCGGGGTACCTGCGGGCGGTTCGGCTTCGACGACGACCACGGTGACGACGAACAAGTCCAAGGGTAAGGGCAAGAACGGCAAGAAGTCCGGTGGCACGGAGCTTGCCGGCACGGGTGACTCCGCCGCGATGACAGTCGCTGCTCTGGGCATCGCCGGTGCAACCGTTGCCGCTGCCGGTGTCGCCTCAACCAAGCGCCGCAAGCGCTAGGTTTTTGCGGCGGCGCCCATCCTCGGCTTTAGCAAAATCTCAATCTGTAACACCAGACTGCCCAAAACGGCTCTAGATGTTACAGATCGAGATGAACTGTTCAGCCGCCAACCTAACGTCTCGATCTGTAACACGTAGCGAGGAATTTGGCCTCTAACTGTTACAGATTGAGATGAACTGGCGGATGTTCGCACAATATCTTGATCTGTAACAGCTACGAGGCTCAACAGGGTCTAACTGTTACAGATTGAGACAAACGTCGGAATCGGTTCGCCGACCAGGCCCCAAACCACCACAAAGGTGCCTGTCCCCTTTGTGGTGGTTGGGCGGTTGGCATAGAAAAAGTCCCCGCCGGGCGTGTGCTCGACGGGGACTTTGCCGTTTGATGGCTAGCGCTGCGGATGATTACTCGCCCAGCAGGCTCTTGGTGATGGAAGCGGCGGCCTTCTTGCCGGCGCCCATCGCCAGAATGACCGTTGCGGCACCGGTGACGATGTCGCCGCCGGCCCAGATACGGGGATCGGTGGTCTGGCCGGTCTCCTCGTCGGCAACGATGTAGCCCCACTTGTTGAGCTCCATCTTGCCGCCGATCTTCTTTGCGAAGGGGTTGGCGTTGGTGCCGATAGCCGAGATCGCGACGTCGCAGGGGATCTCCTCGATGGCGCCCTCGATGGGCACCGGACGACGGCGGCCGGACTCGTCAGGCTCGCCGAGCTCCATCTTCTGGACCTTGACGGCACACACGGAGCCGTCCTCGCCAGCGACAAACTCGAGCGGGGAGACGAGCGGCAGAACCTCGACGCCCTCGGCCTTAGCATGGTGCAGCTCGGCGCGACGGCAGGGCATCTCGTCCTCGGTACGGCGGTAAGCGATGATGGCGTGCTCGGCGCCCAGGCGCTTGGCGGTACGGACGGCGTCCATAGCCACGTTGCCGCCACCAAAGACGACGACGTTCTTGCCGTGCTTGGTGGGGGTGTCGTACTCGGGGAACTTGTTAGCCTTCATCAGGTTCACGCGGGTGAGGTACTCGTTCGCGAAGAAGACGTTGGGTAGGTTCTCGCCGGGGACGTTGAGGAACTTGGGCAGGCCAGCGCCGGTCGCCACGTAGATGGCGTCGAAGCCCTGCTCGAACAGCTCCTCGGCCGTGGCCATGTTGCCCACGACGGAGTTGTACTCAAACTTGACGCCCATGTCCTCCAGGCCGTCAATCTCGCGCTTGACGACTGCCTTGGGCAGACGGAACTCGGGGATGCCGTAGACCAGCACACCGCCGCCGGTGAAGAAGGCCTCGAAGACGGTGACGTCAAAGCCGTTGCGGGCGAGCTCGCCAGCGCAGGTGATGCCGGACGGGCCGGAGCCGACGACGGCGACCTTCTTGCCGTTCTTGGGGGCCATCTTGGGCGTGGAGGCGAGCTCGGGGCGGTCACCCAGGAAGCGCTCGAGCTGGCCGATGGCCACGGGCTCGGACTTCTTACCACGGATGCACTTACCCTCGCACTGGTTCTCCTGCGGGCAGACGCGGCCGCAGATGGCGGGAAGCATGGAGTCCTCGCGGATGGTATCGAGAGCGCCGCCGAAGTCCTTCTCGCGGATCTGCTCGATAAAGCGGGGGATGTTGATGTTGACGGGGCAGCCCTCAACACAGAACGGCTTCTTGCAGTTGAGGCAGCGCTCGGCCTCGGCCAGCGCCATCTCCTCGGTGAAGCCCTTGTCGACGGGGCGGAAGTCGCAGGCGCGCTCGGCAGCCGGCTCCTCGTTATCGGGGGTGCGGGGCGACTTCATATCGGCAACGAAACGACCGTTAACTAGTGGCATGCGCAGCTCTTTTCCTCATAGGCCTTGAGGGACTCGCCCTCTTCGGAACGGTAAGCGGCCTGGCGGGCACGAAGGTCATCCCAGTCGACCAGGGTGGCATCGAAGTCGGGGCCGTCGACGCAAGCGAACTTGGTCACGCCGCCCACCTCGACGCGGCAGCAGCCGCACATGCCGGTGCCGTCAACCATGATGGGGTTGAGCGACGCGGTGATGGGGGTGTCGTACTTCTGGGCGGTGAGGGTCGAGAACTTCATCATCGGAACGGGGCCGACGCAGAAGACCTGGCTCACGGCCTTGTCCTGCAGCAGGCGCTCCAGCGGAGCGGTGACAACGCCCTGCTCGCCGTAGGAACCGTCGTCGGTAGTGATGTGGATGTGGTCCTCGTCGAGGAGCTCGCGGAACTGGTCCTCCATGAGCAGGAGGTCCTTGGTGCGGGCGCCCATGATGGCGTGGACCTCATGACCGGTCTCGACCAGGTGCTTGGCGACCGGGAAGGCAATTGCCAGACCGACGCCGCCGCCAATGACGGCGCAGGGGCCCTCGGCCATCTCGGTGGGAACGCCCAGCGGGCCCACGACGTCGCGCAGCGACTCGCCGGCCTCGTAGGTGGAAAGCATCTCGGTGGTCTTGCCGATCACCATGAAGATGAACTCGACCCAGCCCTCGTCACCGTTCCAGCCGGCCAGGGTAAACGGGACACGCTCGCCCGTCTCATTGGCGCGAACCATGAGGAACTGTCCAGCGTGCGCATGCTTGGCGATTGCGGGCGCCTCGATGCGGAACTTGAACACCTTCTCCGAGAACTGCGTCTTCTCCAGGATCTTATACATAGAACCCCTCTCTTGTTAGGGCGACCGAACCGTGCCTCCACGGAAATGGACGGTAGCCCGAATAAAACCGTACGCGCACAGGCGTTGTGCAGACATACGGTGCAAATTATACCCTCATGGACATGTCGCTTACGTGTATCTTTGACAGGCGGGAAAAGTGACCTGCCAAAAAGGGACAGGTTTATTTTGGCAGGTTTTATCAGGCAAAACGACAAAGGGGGCCGGCCTCGCGCATCGGTGAGGCCGGCCCCCTTTGGAGCGCTGCATATGTATTGCGACACAGGGCTTATTGCGATGCGGCCGCCGCGGCGTTTTCGCATATAAAACCTGCCAAAATAAACATCCCTAAATGGTAGGTTTTAGTGCTTGCCGTTGGCGGAGGCGGAGCCGTTGACGTGGTCGCGGGCATAGATCACGCCGTGGACGATGGCCAGGCCGGCGGCATCTGCGGCGCGGGTGCAGGTGTCCTGGAAATCCTCGGCCTCGCGGGCGCGCAGCTGCTTAAGCACGTAGTCGGCGACGGCCATCTTGCCGGGAGGGTTGCCGATGCCGGTGCGGATGCGGCTGAAGTCGCGGCTGCCCATCTTGTCGATGATGGAGCGCAGGCCGTTGTGACCGGCGTGGCCACCGCCCACCTTAACACGTACGTCGCCGGCGGGAATGTCGAGCTCGTCGTGGATTACGAGCAGCTCCTCGGCCTTGATCTTGTACTCGCGGCAGAGCTTGGAGATGGGGCCACCCGAGGTATTCATATACGACTGCGGCTTGACCAGCACAATCTGGCGCTTGCCGCCCTCCTCCTCGGGGTCGTTGATGTTGATGAGCGCGACCTCGGCGCCGGCCTGGTTTTTCCAGTACGTGACGCCGGCCTGACGGGCCAGCTCGTCGATTGCCTTAAAGCCGGCGTTGTGGCGGGTCTCTGCATATTCCTCGCCCGGGTTGCCAAGCCCGGCAACCATGCGAATCTTAAGCGGCTGTGCAGCTGCCATGTTCGTCCTTTCGTTGATTTGTCGCCTGCTATGGTGAGCGACCCTGTTGCCGCTGTCAAATGGAGGGCAATTGAGGTTGTTTGGGGGCGTTTGGAAGGCCGTCGAAATCCGAGGTGGACAGTTAGTTCAGATACGTATAAGTTCTAGGACTCGAATTGCTCAATTCAATGCCGATGCGTTGTTTTGGAGCTTTAGTTAGCCCATATGACGCTGTTTTGAAGTCTATCCTGCCTTCAAATAGGGCGAATGGTATAGAGATGGCTGCAAAACAGCCTAATTCAATGTGTCTTTCTATACGTATTTGAACTAACTGTCCAGCCCTGCACGACGGCGCACGGGTGATTCGCCGTTTAGACCGGCGCAAGGCCGATTCCGGCCCGCAGAGCGTTGAGCCAAGCGGCCTGACGCTTGCGATAGCCCTTGATGCGATATCGGAATCGGACTCCCGCGAGTCGATGCATCGTTTGGGCGAAGGCTTCGAGTGCAACAAGGTCTTTCATTTGGTCGCGATTGATAACCAGGACGTGGATGCCCATTGCCTTGAGACCATTATTTCGATTGCCATCGTGGATGCGAGCGTTTTGAAGCTCATGCCCGATTCCGTTGTATTCGTTGTCGACTCCGGCTGCCGGGCAATACAGGTCGCAGATGGCGTAAGGGATGCCGGAGGACATGTTGACCGCAAGAGTGTCGAAGTCGATTCGATAGTTGAGTAGCAGGCCTCCCATGGGCAGATTGCAACATCCGAAACCGCCAAAGCGCATGGGTGCTCCGAGAACGGCAAACATTAGGGATTCGGCTGGGGATGCGGATCCAGCCCGGGCGAGTTTAACGGCCGTACGAAACGAGGCGTACGAGCTACTTTTGGCGAACCGTGCGACCGCCTCGAGCTCTTCGATGGTCGTTGCGGGCTCGCATTTGTAGTGTGCCTGTTCATAGCGGGTTTCGTTCAGTTGCTCGGCCACCGACTGGTTGCCCAAGCAATCAAGATCGCCCGTCGCTGCGCAGCCATCGCCCTTGGGCCAGATGTCGTCATGGGCAATAGGGTATGTTGCCCCGGGAGGAAGGGAGTAGGTTCCGAGCAGTTCCATGAGAAGCATCAAGGTTTTGGCGACTGATTCATTTTTGGAACAAAGCATGGCTGTCACGGCAGGAGACGTTGCGTAGACGTCGGCCTCGACACGCATAATTGCACCTTCAGGAAGCGGAGCGGAGAGAATATGCTGAAGAAGTCGCTTGTCGGGGCGTCTGTTGTCTTCGTCTGAAACGAGAAGATCGAGCAGCTCGGAATCATCTTCATTCCAGGCATCGAGTATCGAAAGTGCGCCAAAGTCTATCGCGTCATTATTGGGAATGCAGCTAGCCAAGGCCTGTGCTTGCTGTTCACTATCAACGGAGTCCCAGGGTAGGGCAGAGTACGCCCGTCGTGCGCGACGAATTGCGCGGAGGGCGGAGAAATGTGAAATCACGGTCGTCATAGCTATAACGTACTAAGTTGGCGGCAGAATGCGAACCCCATACCGTTCTTTTCGCTCAGCGGGGCGCTGCGCGCCATGAACGGCTGGGTGTTATGAAATCGATGGAATCGGTTGAGGGGATTGCAGGGAATTGAGCTCTGCCGCGAAGGTTGACGATAGCTACTGGACAGTTAATTCAGATACGTATAAGGTGGCGGGCGTTCGAGGCGTTTCTAAGGCCCTTGAGGGCGATTTGAGGGTAAATATGCAGCGGTTGTACTCGAAAACGATGAGCTTTGGACGGCATGGCATCCGCTGGGGAGCTCAGAAGGCTCCGAACGGTCCTTTGGAGTTTTAAAAAAATACGTATCTGAACTAATTGTCCAGGGCGGGTTGGCGAGGGATAGAAAAAGGGTCGGAAGCGAGCTTCCGACCCTTTAAAAGCGTCAAAGATGATGCGACGCGCGGCAGGCTACAGCGCGAAGTCGCCGCCGACGAGCGTGGAGACGGGCTCCTCGTGGTAAACGGCGGAGATGGCCTGAGCGAACTCCTCGGCGACCGAGATGGTCTTGATCTTGCCGCCGACCTCGACGGGGATGGCGTCGGTGACGACGCACTCGACGATCGGGGCGTCGTTCAGGCGCTCGATGGCCGGACCGGAGAAGATACCGTGGGTGGCGCAGACGTAGATGTCGCCAGCGCCCATAGCCTTGAGCTCCTTGACGTTGGCGCACAGGGTGCCAGCGGTGTCGATCATGTCGTCGTTGATGACGCAGGTCTTGCCCTTGATGTCGCCGATGATGCCCATGACCTCGGCGGCGTTGTGGCGCGGACGGCCCTTGTGGGCGATGGCCAGGTCGCAGCCGAGCATGTCGGACAGCTTCTTGGCGGCCTTGGCACGACCCACGTCGGGGGAGACGACAACCAGGTTGTCGGTGTCGAAGTGCATGTCGTTGTAGTACTGGCCAAACAGCGGCAGTGCGGACAGGTGGTTAACCGGGATATCGAAGAAGCCCTGGATCTGACCCTGGTGCAGGTCGAGGGTGATGATGCGGTCGACACCGGCGCGCTCGAGCAGGTTGGCGACGAGGCGGGCGGTGATGGGCTCGCGCGGGCCGGCCTTGCGGTCCTGGCGGGCATAGCCGTAGTGGGTGATAACGGCGGTGATGGAGCGGGCGGATGCGCGCTTGGCAGCGTCGGTGGCGATGAGCAGCTCCATGAGCATGTCGTTGACGTTGCCGCCGGCCACGGACTGAATCAGGAAGACGTCGGCGCCGCGGACGGTCTCGTCGTAGCGGGCGTAAATCTCACCATTGGCGAACTGCTTTAGCGTAAGGCCCGAAAGCTCGACCCCAAGGTACTCAGCGATCTTCTGAGCGAGGGGACGGTTGGAGGAACCGGAATACACGCGGATGGACTTGCGCATATTCTCCGACTTCTCGGGATCATTAATCGGCATTACCCTTCTCCTTTATACATCGAATGCCATATAGATGCCTTGTTGCATTGTAACCGCGTGACGGGGCTTATCGAGCCTTGATAACGTCTTTACCGTCAACGGACACGAACCGACCACTCATCCGGTCGCGCAGGTCACGATAGAAAAAGGAGCCGTCCCCGTGGGAACAGCTCCTTTTGTGCTTGGTAAAACGTTATACCTCGTCGTTCTCGTGCAGACGGCGGCGGTAATCGGCGGCCCAGCCCTCAATATTTACCTGACGGGCGCGGCCCAGGCCGAGTGCGTCGGCCGGAACCGGCTCGGTGATGACGGAGCCAGCGGCCACGAGTGCACCGTCGCCAATCTGGGCGGGCGCGACCATCATGGTGTCGGAACCGATGAAGGCATCCTTGCCGATGACGGTCTTGTGCTTGTGGACGCCGTCGTAGTTGCAGGTGATGGAGCCTGCGCCCACGTTGACGCCGGAGCCCATGGTGGTGTCGCCGATGTAGGACAGGTGGGGCACCTTGGAACCCTCGCCGATCGTGGACTTCTTGATCTCCACGTGCGTGCCGGCCTTGGAGCCGTCGAGCATGTGGGTGCCCGGGCGCAGGTAAGCGCGCGGGCCGCAGTCGACGCCGTTCTCGATGACGGCCTCGATGGCGATGGTCTCATCGATGATGCAGCCGCTGCCGACAGTGGTGTCGGTGAGGCGGCTGTTGGGACCGAGCTGGCACTCCTCGCCCACGGTGACGTGGCCGATCAGGTGCGTCTGCGGCCACACGACGGTGTCGCGGCCGATGGTAGCGTCGGGGCCGATCCAGGCCTGCGTGGGGTCGATGAAGGTAACGCCCTCGGCCATCCAATGCTCGTTGATGCGGTCGCGCGCGATGGCGGTAAGCTGTGCGAGCTGGATGCGGCTGTTGACGCCCAGGCCGTCGCGGTAGTCGTCACAGTGGAAGATGGAGACTGCCTGGCCGTGGCCTTTGAGGATCTCGAGCATGTCGGGCAGATAGTACTCGGATTGTGCGTTGTCGTTGCCAATCTCGTCGATGTGGGCGGCGAGCTGCGCGCCGTCGAAGGCGTAGCAGCCGGCGTTGCACTCGAGCAGCGTGGCGGCCTGCTCGGGCGTGCAGTCCTTCTGCTCGATGATGCGCTCGATCTGGCCGTCGGCACCCAGCTTGATGCGGCCGTAGCCGAAGGGGTCGGGCGGGGTCATGGTCATGACGGTGCAGGCGAGCTCGCCGGTAGCGACGGTCTGCGCGAACTTGGCGACGGTGTCGGCGGTGATGAGCGGCAGGTCGCCGTTGAGCACGACGACCGGACCTTCGGCGATGCCGCAGGCCTCGAGCGCGACCTTTACGGCGTGGCCGGTGCCCAGGCGCTCGGTCTGCTCGACGCACTCGACCTTGGTGGCGCTGTTGGCGTAGGCGCCGTCGATAAGGGCGCGCATCTCGTCGGCGTGGCTGCCGATGACGACCACGACGCGGCTGCAGCCGGCCTTGATGGTGGCGTCGACGATCCACTGGACCATGGGCTTACCCAGGATCTTGTGCGAAACCTTGCAGTGGTTCGACTTCATGCGGGTGCCCTCGCCGGCGGCGAGGATAATTGCGGTTGCGTCCATGTGATCTCCTGTTACGTTATAGAGACGTGTGTTTGGAAACGATACACGGCACAATATGATACCGCAGGCATATGATGAGCGCGTAACGATTGACGCGTGACGGCCGGTGTCGCTGCCGCCGGCGTGGTGTTTGCGCTGGTTGTGCATGGCGGCGGCGCTGCGGCGTTGGCGTTTTGCGCGAGGGGATGGGAGGTGCCCGTGGATATCATGCGAGAGGAATCGGGCAACGAACCCGTCGCGGCATTTTCGATGTCGCATCCGGCGGTGCCGGCGCTCTACACGGTGCTGACGCTGGGACTCACCATGTTCTCGATGCAACCGGTGCTGATTGCGCTGTCGCTTGCGGGCGGGTTGGCGTACGGGTTTGCGACGCGCGGCGTCGCGCGCACGTTGGGGGCGCTTCGCTGGCAGCTGCCGGTGATTTTGATCATCGCGGTGCTCAATCCACTGTTTAGCGCCTCGGGCTCGACGGAGCTGTTCCGTATTGGCATGCGTGCGGTGTATCTAGAGAGCATGGTTTACGGCCTGTGCATGGGCGGGCTGTTTGTGGCGAGCGTGCTGTGGTTTGAGGCGGCGGCATCGATGCTTGGCTACGACAAGGTGCTTGCGCTTTTGGGTAACGCCGCGCCGGTGATCGCGCTCATGATCTCGATGTGCATGCGGCTTATCCCGCAGTTTTTGCGCCGCGGTCGTACGGTGCTGGCGGTGCAGGATGCGATTGATGTGCCTGGCCGCGCGCCGGCCGACCCCGTGCGCTCGCGCCTGCGGGCGTCGAGTGTGTTGATGGGCTGGGGCATGGAAGATTCGCTGGAGCGCGCGGACGCTATGCGCTCCCGTGGGTGGGGCGCCGCGACACGCCGCACGACGTACGCGCGGTATCGGCTGGGGCGCGGCGATGTTGCCGCGCTGGTTGGGCTTGCGCTGTTTGGCGTGGCCACGACGGCAGTGGCGTGGACCGCGATGGCGCAGTATTCGTTTTACCCGCAACTATCGGTGCCGGCGCCGTGGCTGGGCTATGTCGTATATGCGGCCTGGATGGCGCTGCCCTGCGTGCTGTACGCGATTGACGAGAAGAGGTTTGGCTGATGACCCAGTTGGATAGCTGCTCGGTAACGGGCGTGGCGTGCGGCTCTGATGTACCCGCGATTGAGGTACGGGGCCTGAGCTTTACCTACCCCGGGGCTGAGGCGCTGGTGCTCGACGGGCTCGACTGGTCTGTCCCCCAAGGTGCGTTTGCACTGCTCGTTGGCGGTACCGGGTCGGGCAAGTCGACGCTGCTCTCGCTGCTCAAGCCCGAGATTTCGCCGACGGGTGAATGCGCTGGCGAGCTGTTCGTGCTGGGTGAGAGCGTTGCCGACATGGATGTCCGGGCGTCCGCGGAGCGTGTGGGCTATGTGTTTCAGGACCCCGAGAACCAGATCGTGTGCGAAACCGTGTGGCACGAGATGGCGTTTGGCCTGGAAAACTTAGGCATGTCGCGCGACGAGATGCGCCGCCGCGTAGCCGAGACCAGCTATTTCTTTGGGTTGGAGGACTGGCTCCACCGCGATACCGATACGCTTTCGGGCGGACGCAAACAGCTGCTGTCGCTGGCGGCTGTGCTGGCGTTGCGCCCGCGCGTGCTGCTGCTCGATGAGCCTACGTCCCAACTGGACCCCGTTGCCGAGAAGAGTTTTCTGCATGCGCTGTTTCGCGTGAATCGCGAGTTGGGCTGCACGGTTGTCGTGGCGACGCACCAGCCGCGCCCAATGCTCGAATACGCGACGTGCGCGTACCGGATTGAGGGCGGACGCGTGTGCGAGGTGGCTGACATTGTCTCCCTGGGGTACCGTGAAGAGCTGTTTTCTGGCGAGGTGCCGGGGTGGGGTGCCTCGCGGCGTGCAAAAAACGGAGTTTTCAGCAGCGCCGGTGGATGTCGAATACTCCCAAAAATGCACGCTGGGTCGGCTACCACCCTGGCAGGGAGCTGGTTTCGATACGATCGAGCGTCCGGCTGGGTGCTGCGCGGACTCGATGCGGCGTTCTCGGCTGGCGCAGTGCATGCGGTTGTTGGCGGCAACGGCTGCGGCAAGTCGACAATGCTTTCGGTGCTAGCCAAGACGGTCAAGTTGCAGCGTGGGCATATGGAGCGCGGGGCGGCCTCGGCGGCACTGCTGCCTCAGAATCCCAAGGCGTTGCTGGTTGCCGAGACGGTGCGCGACGAGCTGATGGAATGGGCTTCGACCTGCGGATATGACGAGGCTGTGGCGCGGGAGCGCGCGGCGAGCCTGGGGCTGTCGGGCCTGGATGGGCGCCACCCGTACGATCTTTCGGGCGGGCAGCGTCAACTGCTTGCATTGGCAAAACTGCTGCTGATTGGCCCCGAGCTGTTATTGCTCGATGAGCCCACCAAGGGCTTGGACCTGGCTAGCCGTCGCATCATCGCCCGCGCCTTGCGTGACCATGCGGAGGCTGGCGGTACCGTCATCATGGCCACGCACGATCTGGATTTTGCCGAGCAGGTTGCCGATGACATTGCCATGATGTTCGACGGTGAGATTGCCTGCATGGAGCCGCCGGCCGACTTCTTTGCCGACAACGTGTTTTATAGGGCGTGATGGGATGACGGATTATCGCGTCGCGCGCCTACTCGCAAAACTGGAGATCCCGCTGCTGCTGGCGGTGCCAGCGGTGATGGCTGCGGCGTTGCTAGCGGGCGTTGAGCAGGCGGCGCTCGCCATGCTTGTCGTGGTGGCGCTGGTGCTTGCGCTGTTCTTCGCGGGTTACGAGACGTCGCGACCGGGCCTTCGCCAGATTATGCCCACGCTGGTGTTGGCGGCGCTGGCCGCGGCGGGCCGCATCTTGTTCGGCCCCATTCCCGACTTTAAACCCGTGAGCGCCATCGCTATTATCGCGGGGGCGACGTTGGGCCGACGCAACGGCTTCATGGTCGGTGCGCTGGCGGCGCTGACCAGCAACTTCTTTTTTGGGCAGGGCATGTGGACGCCGTGGCAGATGTATGCCTGGGGTCTGGTTGGCTATGTTGGCGGCGCGCTGGCGCATGCGGGCGCTTTTGATCGCGCCGATGGCACCGTGCGCATGCCGGCGCTGCTGACCTACGGCTTTGCGTCGGGCCTGCTCTATGGAGTTGTAATCAACGCCTACGACATCATCGGTTTTGTGCAGCCGCTCACGTGGGCGGGCGCCGTGGCGCGTCTTGCCACGGCGGTGCCGTTCGATATCACGCACGGCCTTGCGACCTGCGTGTTCTTGGCCGCCCTGTATAAGCCCTGGTGTCGACGGATCAACCGAGTCGTCGTGAAATACGGGCTGTAGGGCATTTCGCGTTCCCTCACGAACTTGCGGTGGAATAGTTCTCGTTTTTGGCTGTTTGGGGCCGAAGCAGGAACTATTCCACCGCAACTTATAGGGGGACGAGGTCAGATGATCCCTTTTCCTCCGTCCCCAGGGGGTCAGTTGGGGCTAGAACTCTAGGGTGAGGGTGACGGGACAGTGGTCGCTGCCAAAGATGTCGCCACGGATACCGGTGTCGCACACATTGCCGGCGATTGCGTCGCTCACCAGGAAGTAATCGATGCGCCAGCCTGCGTTGTTCTTGCGGGCATTAAAGCGGTAGCTCCACCAGCTGTAGACGCCTTCGGCGTCGGGGTTTGCCGCACGCCAGGTATCGGTAAACCCGGCGTTGAGCAGCTCGGTAAACTTGCCGCGTTCCTCGTCCGAAAAGCCGGCGTTGCCGCGGTTGGACTTGGGGTTCTTAAGGTCGATCTCCTCGTGCGCCACGTTAAAGTCGCCACAGGTTACGACGGGCTTGCCGGTTTCGCGCTCAAGCGCGCTCAAAAAGCCGCGATAGGCATCGTCCCAGGCCATGCGTACATCGATGCGCGCGAGCTCGTTTTGGGCGTTAGGCGTGTAGACATCCACAAACCAAAACTTGTCGAACTCGAGCGCGCAGACGCGGCCCTCGGTTGTGGCTTGGGCGACGAGCTCGGCCGCCTCGCCCTCGCCGGCGTAGGGTAGCAGCGCGTCGGCGCGTAGCACGCGCAGCGGTTCCTGGCGGCTAAAGACCGCGGTGCCCGAATAGCCTTTACGCTCGGCGTAGCTCCAGGTTTGATGATAGCCGGGCAGGTCAATATCGACCTGACCCTCTTGCAGTTTGGTCTCTTGCAGCGCCAAGATATCGACGTCGAGTTCTTGCGCGATCTGGATAAAGCTCGGGTCCTTTTTGAGAACGGCGCGCAGGCCGTTGACGTTCCACGAGGCGAAAGTGTAAGTCTGAGGCATGGTGTCCTTTCGACGGGGTTGGCAGGCTTAAGATTAGCGCAACAGGGGTGGGGCGTAGTCCGCGAGTGATAGTGCGAACGCCGCCGTCCCGGAGACAAGGACGGAGGACTCATATGACGCAGGCGATAACGGATCCCAAGCAGGCCTCCGCCGCGCTGGCGGAGCTGTTCGGCACCCACAAGCGCGTGGTCTTCTTTGGCGGCGCGGGCGTTTCCACGGCGAGCGGCATCCCCGATTTCCGCAGCGTGGACGGCTTGTATCACCAGCAGTTTGCCTACCCGCCCGAGACCATGCTCTCGCATAGCTTTTACGAGGCGCATCCGGCCGAGTTTTTCGACTTCTACCGCACCAAGATGATCGCGCTTGGCGCCAAGCCCAACCGCTGCCACACCAAGCTGGCCGAGCTGGAGCGCGCCGGAAAGCTAAATGCCGTGGTGATGCAAAATATCGACGGCCTGCATCAGATGGCCGGCTCGCAGCGTGTGTTTGAGCTGCACGGCTCGGTCCATCGCAACATTTGCCAGTCGTGCGGCGCGGTCTATAGCGCCGAGTGGATTTGCTTGCGCGAGCACGAGGACGCCGCGGGCGTGCCTGTGTGCCCTGCGTGCGGCGGGCGCATTAAGCCCGATGTGGTGCTCTACGAGGAGCCTCTCGACGAGCATGTGCTGACCGGCGCCGTTGCCGCCATCGCCGCGGCCGATGCCCTCATTGTGGGCGGGACCTCGCTCGTGGTGTATCCGGCGGCGGGCCTTACGCGCTACTTTACCGGCGATACGCTGGCCATTTGCAATCTTGCTCCCACCGATCAGGATGCAAATGCCGACCTGCTGATTTCTTGCGACATCGCGGCCGCGTTTGCGTTCTAGCCCGTGTGCGCGGATACAATAGAAAGACTAATTGCAAAGCAACCCCGCCGCCTGCGCCCGAGCGCGGCGGCGCGGGCATTTTAGGAGGATGTTCATGGCGAACGATAGTAAGACATGGCGGTGCGGAAAGTACGAGCTCAGCTTTGACCGCCCGCGCATCATGGGCGTCCTCAACGTGACGCCCGATTCGTTTAGCGATGGCGGGGAGCACTTCGACCCGGATGCCGCCATCGAGTACGGCCTGGCGATGCTCGATGCCGGCGCCGACATCATCGACGTGGGCGGCGAGTCTACGCGCCCCGGATTTACCCCGGTCAATCCCGACGAGGAGGCTCGCCGCGTGCTGCCCGTGGTGCGCGCGCTGGCCAAAGAGGGCGCTATCGTCTCGATCGACACGCGCCACGTGGCGGTTGCCAAGGCGGCCGTGCGCTGCGGTGCCTCGATCGTCAACGACGTGACGGGCTTCACCGACCCCAAGATGGTCGAATTTGTCGCGACGAGCACCTGCGGTGTCATCGTGATGCACGCCGGCGAGATCGCGGCGCCTACGCGCACGCATGCAACGGTGCAGCTCGATACCTCGGCCGCGGCGTTTGTTGCCGAAAAGGCGCGCGAGGCGGCCGCCGAGGCTGCGCGTGAGGCCGAGAAGCCTGCCCGCCGTCGCCGTGGCAAGCTGCTGGGCGAGCCCAAGACGGAGGCCAAGCTGCCGGGGGGCGTGGTGCAGCCCTCGCTGCCGTTTGGCGATCCGGAACCCGCGCCCGAGCCCACGGACGAGCAGAAGCAGGAGGCATCGGCCGCCGAGCAGGTCGCCCCTGTCGCCGAGGCCGCCACGACCCCTGAGCCCGCGCTGGAGCCCAATGACCACCTGGCCGCCATGATGCGCCGCAGCGCCCGCCGCGAGGAGGCCTACGTGCCCACCTCTCAGCTCCGCCGCTTTACCCTGCCCGATTCGGCGCCCATCATGCGCCGCGTCATGGGCTTTCTGTCCGACCAGGCCCGCACGCTCATCCATGCCGGCGTGTCGCGCGACCGCATCTGCATCGATCCCGGTCCGGGCTTTGGCAAGACGGCCAACGAGGACATCGTCATCCAGCGCGAGACCGCCAAGATGGCGTCGCTGGGCTATCCGCTCATGTGCGCCGTGTCGCGCAAGCGTTTTGTGGGCGCCGTCTCGGGCGTGACCGAGGCGGCCGCGCGCGATGCCGCCACGTTTGGCGTGTGCCTGGGCGCTATCCAGGCCGGTGTCAACATCGTGCGCGTGCACGACGTTACCGGCTTTGCGCAGTTCCTGAACGGTTACTGGGCTGTCGCCAAGCCGCAACCGCGCCGTGCGTTTGTGGCCGTGGGCTCCAACCTGGGGCATCGTTGCGACAACATCCGCGCCGCACGCGACATGATCGCCGAGATTCCGCTCACCTGCGTGTCCAACTGCTCGCGCATCTACGAGAGCGAGCCGGCCTACGAGACGCGCCAAGATGCGTTTGCCAACGCCGTCATCGAGATCAAGACCGAGCTGGCGCCGCTGGTGCTGCTCGACGAGCTTATGAAGATCGAGGCTGAGCTGGGGCGCGACCGCTCCAAGAAGGCCAAGGTCAACGGTCCGCGCACCATCGACCTGGACCTGCTGTGGATGGACGGCGAGATCCATGGCGGCAAAAAGCTGCGCCTGCCGCATCCGCTCATTGGCGAGCGCGACTTTGTACTGGTGCCGCTCGAGGATCTGATGCACGACCCGGCGCGGTTCTTCCGCTACAACGGCGTCGAGGTCAAGGAGCCCGAGGACCGCGTAGGCCATATCGTGGGCGAATTGGGGCGTATGTAGATGATTGAGATGAATGCTGTGGCCGTTGGCACCGAGCTTGACGCCGCGCGCGACGCGGGCCGCGAGGGTGCGTCCGCGGGCTGGTGCGCTTGGAGCGCGGGCGAGACGTCGTTGACGTTTTCGCTGGTCGTGCGCCCGGACGTGAACATGCATGCCTTCCACGGCCTGCCGTTTGTGGCGGCGATGGGCGTGATGGACGCGCTCGTGGGCACGGCGTCGACGCCGGGCCTGGACCTTGCCGGCAAGGTGGGCATTGAGTGGCCGAGCAATATCGTGTGCGGCGCGCCTGCGTTTGAGACGTCGTTCGCGCGCGTCGCCGTCAACGGCGGCGCCGGTGCTGCGGGCATGTTCGGTGCCGTGACGGTGGATATTGAACGTTCGGCGCTGAGCGAGCTCGGTGTGGATGCGGCCGACGAAGCGCTGGTCGAGGAGTTGGCTGCCGCCGTGCTGACCCGCGTGGACGCCTGGGCGGCTGTTGCCAACACGCCGCAGGGCGCTGCCGGTCCGCTGGCCCCCGTGTTGGGCGAGTATTTCGATATGGTGCCGCTGCTGGGCCGCCAAGTTGCGGCGGTGTCGCCCAACGGCCTGCCGCTTGCGGTCGGCGTGTTTGCGGGCCTGGACATCTGGGGCCGCGCGACTATCAAGACCGATGCCGGCGAGCAGGAGTTTCCGCCCGAGGCCGTACGCATTCGCGGGCTGTAACGCGAGACGCCCGTGCTCAAAGATAACGATGACAACGAAGCCCTCCTCGGCCTGCACCGGGGAGGGCTTTTGCGTGACTGCAGGGCGGCATCTCGGTCCTATTCCTCAAAATTGAAAATTTTTCGGTTTTGAGGAATAGGCTTGGCGAACGTTTGCGGGGCTGTGACATCGGGCGTGCTCGACTTAAGCCCCGTCATACCCCAGCTCCTGTATGCGGCGGTAGATTTCGCAGATGCCCTTGATGGTGAGCTGTCCATCGACCACGTCGAAGGCGTCGGTCGAATCGGCGACGATGCCGGCGAGACCGCCCGTGGCGATAACGGTGGTATCCTCGCGGCCCAGCTCGCGCTTCATGCGCGCGACCAGGCCCTCGGCCATGGCGGCGGCGCCCATCACGGCGCCGACCTTGATGCACTCCTCGGTATCGCGGCCGATGGCGTGCTCCGGCGCCTCGAGCGGAACGCTGGCGAGCTTGGCGGCACGGGCGGCAAGCGCGTCCATGGAGATGCGGATGCCCGGCGCGATTGCTCCGCCAATGTAATAACCGTCCTTATCGATGACGTCGATATTGGTCGCGGTGCCAAAGTCCACCACGATCGCCGGCGCGCCGTAGAAAGTTTCGGCCGCAACGGCGTTGGCGACGCGGTCGGCACCCACGGCCTGGGGGCGCGCCGCGCGCAGCTTGGTCACCGCGGCCGTCTGCGGCCCGATGACGATGGCATCCGCGGCAATGCGGTCGGCCACGGCGTGCCACTCGCGCGAGAGCTGCGGCACCACGCCGGCAAAGGCGATCGCGTCGACCGCATCGAGCGAAAGGCCGTACATCTTAAAGAAACCCATCAGGCGCACGTGGATCTCGTCGGCGGTATAGGAGCGGTCGGTGGGCATACGCCACGACTGCACCAGCTCGTCCCCGTCAAACAGGCCCATGGCCGTCTGCGTATTTCCCATATCGATAGCGAGCAGCATGTCTACTCCCAGTGTCGGTGTAAAAGGACGCGCACCATTGTATACGCGCCGTCGACGGCGCTCGGCTGCGATTCGGTTACAGCGATATGGGCTGAGGGGTTTAAATATGAAGGAATTATGCTCTACGAGATTTTCCTTGCCGTTTACCGAACTCCCACGTAATATTCTTTCTTGCGCACATGAGGCGCCCAGACATTGCGGGGTGGAGCAGTCTGGTAGCTCGCCGGGCTCATAACCCGGAGGTCGTAGGTTCAAATCCTGCCCCCGCGACCAAGAACTTGCAGCTCGTCGGTCAAGCCGGCGAGCTTTTTTTGTTATCCCGGGATCGTTTCTTCGGTTCAATTCTCAGCCTCTCAATCAAAGATCTCGATCTGTAACACCAAGACCCGATTTGGGCGGCTAGGTGTTACAGATCGAGATATACCGGCGGTTTGGGCCGCGTTTGTCTAAATCTGTAACACGAGGGACGGATTTTGCCGGGCAGCTGTTACAGATTGAGATTTTCTAGCAGGCGGGTCCCGTTTGTCTTGATCCGTAACATCTGGGGCCCATTTTGCCGAGTAACTGTTACAGATTGAGATCTTTCGGCAGGCTAGATTGGTTTGTCTCGATCTGTAACAGGTGGGGGTCAAAAGTGGGCCTAGCTGTTACAGATCTAGATTGTTGAGGATGGGTTGAGAGGAACGTCTTGATCTGTAACAGCAAGACCCGGTTTTGCCGAGTAACTGTTACAGATTGAGACAAACCGACGGGCCGCCCCGCCCCATCCACCTGCCGCCACCTGCTATCCGCCGATTTCCGTTGCGCTGTTGTATTCCCATGCCATATCCTCTAGACAACTACGCGGCACCATCGCCGCCGCGCCTACAAGAGAGGAATGTCCATGACCGCACCTGCATCCAAACTGCTCCAGCCCATTACGGTTGGCCCCCTTGAGCTCAAGAACCGCATTATGTTCCCGCCGCTGACCACCGGCTACGAGGAGCGCGACGGCTCCATTGGCGAGCGCAGCCTGGCTTTTTACGAGCGCCTGGCCCGTGGCGGCGTGAGCTACATCGTCATCGGCGACGTCGCTCCCGTTATGACCGCAAGCCCCACGCCCAAGCTGGCGACCGACGCCCAGATCCCCACGTTTAAGGCGCTGGCCGACGCCGTCCACAAGCACGGTGCCAAGGTCGCGCTGCAGCTGTTCCACCCCGAGTACGACGTGCCCGGCGTCGGCCGCATGGTCATGGGATCCATGGCCGCCGCCAAGGCCGCGCAGGAAGCCAAGGCCGCCGGTGACGAGGAGACCTTTGCCGCCAAGATGGCCGAGTCCAACGAGATCCGCAAACAGGCCTATGCCAAGCTGCACCACGATATGCAGCACTTCGTGAACGAGGCGAGCGTAGAGCAGCTCACCCAGATTAAGGAGGCCATCGCCGCCTCGGCCGCTCGCGCGCAGCAGGCCGGCATCGACGCCATCGAGGTCCACGGCGACCGCCTGGTGGGCTCGCTGTGCTCGGCCATCCTCAACCAGCGCACCGACGAGTACGGTGGCTCGTTCGAGAACCGCGTTCGCTACGCGCTCGAGGTCGTCGCTGCCATCAAGGAAGCCGCGCCGCAGCTGATGGTGGAGTACAAGCTTCCCGTGATCATGGAGAACCCCGACGGCACGCCGCGCGGCAAGGGTGGCCTGCAGCCCGACGAGGCCTGCGAGTTTGCCAAGCTGCTCGAGGGCGCGGGCATCGACATGATCCAGGTCGCGCAGGCCAACCACACCGGCAACATGGGCGATACCATTCCGCCCATGGGTGCCATGCCCTACAACTGGACGCTGCCCGTGGCCGAGCGCGTCAAGGCCCTGGTCTCCGTGCCGGTGGCAACCGTCGGTCGTGTTGTCTCGGTCGAGGCCGGCGAGAAGATTCTGGAAGACGGCGCGGCCGACATCATCGCCTATGGCCGCTCGCTCATGTGCGACCCCGACATTGCGCTGAAGGCCGCCACGGGCGAGCCCATTCGCGAGTGCCTCAACTGCAATAAGGGCTGTGTCGACGCGATTCAAAACCGCAAGTACATCTCGTGCGTGCTCAACGCCGAGAACGGCGACGAGGCGACCATCGCGATTAAGCCTGGCGAGGGCGACAAGAAGATCGCCGTGGTGGGCGGTGGCATCGCCGGTCTGGAGGCCGCGCGCGTGGCGGCCAAGCGCGGCTACGACGTGACCGTCTACGAGGCGAGCGATCATCTGGGCGGCCAGATTGTGCTGGCGGCCGCGCCTCCGCGCAAGGACGAGATCATGCGCTCCGTTGAGTACTACGAGAAGATTCTGCCCGGCCTGGGCGTGAAGGTTGAGCTCAACCATGCCGCTACCGCTGAGGACCTCAACGCCGCCGACGCCGCGATTGTGGCCGTGGGCGCGCACGACGTGGTCATCCCCGTTCCGGGTGCCGACTCGGACAAGGTCGTCTCGAGCTGGGACGTGCTGGCCGGCAAGGTGGAGCTTACGGGCCGCGTCACCGTCATTGGCGGCGGCCTGGTGGGCACCGAGACTGCCGAGTACCTGCTGCAGCACGGCTGCGAGGTGGCGATCGTGGAGATGCTCGACAAGATTGCCGCGGGCGAGTCCGAGACCATTCTGCCGCTGATCATGAGCGACTTTGCAGAGCACAACGTGGAGCAGCACGTGAAGACCCGCCTGACCGCCATTACCGACGAGGGCGTGGAGGCTGTTCGCACCACTGAGGACGGCGCCGAGGAGCCGGTGAAGATCGCCTGCGATTACGTGGTGATGGCCGTGGGCTCCAAGGCCAACGCGTTTGACCTTGACGGCGTGACGGTGCCCGTGACCTGCGTGGGCGACTGCTCGGGCGAGCGTACCGCCGACATTGCGAGCGCCATCCGCACGGCATATCACGCGGCTAACGAGCTCTAAGCAAGAAAACCATCGCGTATTGAGTGGGCGGGGAGTGCCGTATCGGTGCTCCCCGCCTTTTTGTCGATAAGAGTGCCACTGACCAGCGGGTTCAGAAAATCCGAATCTTGAGCATCCGAAAATCCGAATCTTGAGCATCCGAAAATCCGAATTTTCTGAACACGAAAATCCGAATCGCAACCACCCGAAAATCCGAATTTGCTACAGTGGAATAGAAGAATCAGAAAGCAGGAACTGGAAATCTGCGGGGGTGGCTCATGGCAGGCGAGAGGCTACATCGGGACGGATACATCCCACGTATCGTGGATGCGCAAATCGAGCGCTACCTTCGTGTCTTTGGAGCGGTCGAGATTGCGGGCACCAAGTGGTGCGGCAAGACGTGGGCCGCGCTCGAGCACGGGGCGTCCGCCTCGTATGTCGACGAGAATCTCGACCTCGCGCGTGCCGACCCGGCGATGATGTTGCTGGGAGACCGTCCGCATATTATCGATGAGTGGCAGCGCGTTCCCCAGATTTGGGACTACGTTAGACACGAGGTTGACCGCACCCGGGGTACGCGCGGCGCCTATATCCTCACGGGTTCCGCCACGCCCGCGTTTGGCTCAAAGGCGGAGGCGCCCGCGCATAGTGGAGCTGGCCGCATCGGCCGCGTCCGCATGCACCCCATGACGCTTGCCGAGACAGGTGAGTCCAACGGCAAGGTGAGCCTGGCGGGCTTGTTTGAGCATCGTTTTGAGCCCTGCCGGTGCGATGGCGATACACCGGGGCTTGTCGAAGCCGCTTGCCGCGGCGGCTGGCCCGAGGCGATCGATATGGTTTCGGCTGACGCCCAGCTCATCGCCCGCGAATATCTCAACACCACGTTTTCGAGCAGCTTCCCGGCGGTCGGTCTCGACCCCGATATTGCCCGTCGAGTGTCAGCATCGATCGCGCGCAATCTGGGACAGGCAACCACGTATAAAACGATTCTTATGGATATGTTCGGTGCCGAGGAGGAGCCCGCAGCGTTTGCCGATGAGACCAAGGTGCGCAGGTACCTGGATGCCCTCAAAGGCATGTTTATTCTCGAGGAGGTTCCCGGTTGGGTTCCCGCCGCGCGCGACAAACGGCGCTTTACCGTCAAGCCCAAGCGCTATCTGGCAGATCCGAGCCTTGCTTGCGCCTTGCTAGGTATGTCCTCGCGGGCGCTGCTTGCCGACTGGCAGACATTTGGTCTGGTGTTTGAGAATTTGGTCATACGCGACCTTTCGGTCTACGCACGTTCGCTCGACCTGCTGGATAGCACGCCCGTGCGCTATTATCGCGACGATTCGGGCCTTGAGTGCGATGCTATCGTGCAGCTAGCCGACGGACGGTGGGCCGCCTTTGAGATTAAGGTGAGTGAAGATAAAGCGAGCGCCGGCGTCGAGAGCCTCAAGCGCGTTCGCAAGAAGGTCTGTGGAAATCCTCGTTCACGCACACGCGAACCGGAGTTTATGGCCGTGATTGTGGGGGTGGGTGAGTACGCCCGCGAGGTCGAGGACGGTATCTACGTGATACCCGTTCGCGCGTTGGGGTGTTAAGGGGCGGCACGCCGTGTGTCCGCTGCCCGGTGCCACGGATTGGTGCAAGGGGGCCAGGTTTGTTTGCACCATGTTGGTGCGAAGTAACCTGCCCCCTTGCACCAAGGGTTTGACTTTTAAGACATCATTAAGGCTTGCGTTGTGGAGCAAGCCGCAGGTCAATGCTATTCTTTTACCTTATCGTATGGTGTTGTATTCTGCCTGAATTCTCTACCTGCGAACAACGGATAAACGCGACCGAGCGGAAAAGGATGGCACGCCCGCAAGCAGGGCAAACGCAAGCGATGAGTGGCATGGACCGACATAGCGAGCTCCAGCAGCACATGACGGCGGCCGAGTACCGCCAAGCTGCCGACGAGCACGTGCGGACCCTCAAGGATTTCTGGAAGGATTTCCTGGTGAGCGGTCTGTTTGTGCTGGCTGCCATCGTTGCCATCTTTGCATGCCTGGCCTGGTTTGCTGCGAATAACCGAGTGAGCGCCACGGGGGGCACGATCGGGGCGAAGGCGGGGCGCTATAGCCTTACCGCCACCGGCGAAGGCGAGCCCGACGCCCACACGGGATATTACGAGCGCACGGACGCCGAAAAGCAAAACATCACGAGGCTCGATACGACGGACGCCATGACGGTAACGCTGGAATCCAACCTCAACAACGAGTCCGCCGGCTCTCTGTATCCGGGTGCCCGAGGCAAGATTACGTTTACGGTGAAGCCGCTGGTGGATGACCTGAACGGGGTCACGATCAACTTGTCACGCGTGCTTAAAGTCACGGGCAATGTCGTTGTTGAGGACGGAAAAACGCTGACGTCTGATGCGCAAACGCTCCTTGGCTTGGCTAAGGGCCATTTGCTGTTCTTTACGAGCTGCCAGAACGGGTACTACTCGGGGCGCGTAGTCGATAGCAAGATCAGGATTGACAAGAGCGAATTTTGCAAGGAGGGGTCGAGCGAGACCACAGAGTCAAAAGAGGTGAGCCTGTACTGGGTATGGCCGGAGTACTTCCAGAACTTTGTCCTTACGGGCAACACGAATTACTACAAGAATCTGTTTGCGGCGGCGGGCGACGCAAAGTCTGACTACGGCGCTCTGCAGGCAGATATGAACGCGCATAAAGCGAACTACTTCTATGGCGCGGCAAACGGCACAAGTGCTGCCAACGCTCCTGCGGTTTCGGCTGACATGTCCTTCAGCGACGCCGCCATCTGCTCGGCGCTGTACAACAATGCCGACGAGCAGATCGGCAATAAGGTCGAATACATTCAACTTAGAATTAGCGCTCAGGAGGGCGTGAGCTCATGAGCACCATGCAAACGCGCCTCGGCGATGCCCGCAATTGGATAGAAAACCACCGCGCACAGACCCTCGCGGTCTTGGTGCTGCTCGCGGCCATCATTTTTATCATCGGCCTTACCATGACATGGTTCGTAAGCAGCAAAAGTTTGTCTACGGTGGGTAAGATTCAAACGCCCGCGCAGCTTAAGATCATGGGTCCCAACCAGACAAGCATTGAGCCCATCGAGATTTCGTATGACGAGTCGCGCGGCGATGAGAAGAAAGACGACGGCACCGTGACCGTTCGTCGCGCGTTTTGTGTGCGGAGCGACAATGGCGATCCCGCTGCCGGCGGTCAAGCGTTTGAGCTGCAGGTGGCAAATACCACGAATATCACGGGGCTGACAATCAATGTGTACCACGTGACGGTCAACGAATCGTCGGCAACGAAGGGAGATGTGGTCGGCCTCGACGGGCTCAACCGCACCTACTCATGGAGCAAGAAGAGCAGCACCCCGATTAAGTTCGCTTTTATCAACTCCGCGGACGGGACAAGTACGTTAGCTAAGGAGCTTGAGGCAAACGACCCGACGTACGGCTCGTACGTGAATGTCCAGAAAAACGCGCGCCCGCTCTACCGGTATCACGAGTTCACAAAGAGTCAGCTCGACGGTTACAGCGATAAGAACAAAAGGGCCAACGCCGCCACGAACTTCATCATCGAGTGCACGTGGAATCCGGGCGTTGTGACCGTAAACGGAAAGACAGTCTCAAACGTCAAAGAGACCGACATGGTCTACCTAATCGCTCGCGGCACGAGCGGCAACTAATAGCAGGAAGGGAGGGGCGCCAGATGAGGAAAGACAAGAACGCACAAAATGAAATCGCAAGGCCTGCCGGCAAGCACTTTGCACAGGTTGACGATCATGCGGCGAAGTCTGCCTTGGCGGAGTCTGCTGCCCCTAATTCCAAAGTGCGCAAACGCCTGTGGGCAGTTGCGGTGCTGCTGTGCGCCGTCGCGATTGCGACGGGAACCTACCTTACCTACACGGCCTTTTTGGCGGGTGACTTTCTTAAGTCGGTTGCTGTTTCGGGCACGTCACAGGCGCTGTTTGCCTCGGACATGCTTACGGGCTACACGAATGATACGCTGAATGACGAGGGGATTGCCGTCCGAAGCGTCATTGCCGACACGAGTGGGGAAAACTGCTCTTTTACCTTTCGCATTTACAACCATCTGCTGGGCGACAAGAACAAGGTCAACGACAAGGACGTTAACGCGACGCTGAGCGTGACGGCGACGGGTACGACGAAAGCTTGGAGCATAAGCGGTGAGCCTGCGCTGACGGCGAACGGCACGGTCGGCCTTTCCTTCCCCGCCAACAAGGCAACCATGTATACCTATAAGGTTACGTTTTCCAAGGCAGACCTCAACAAAGCATCCTTCACCGTTAAGGCCCAGGTCGGCTCCAATAGCCCTGGCACCAACCTTAAATGGCTCGCCGCCAAGATTGCGCCTTCCGAGCGTGCAGAGGTAACGGCTTCGGGCGTTTCGGGCGAGTGGGTCGATAAGAACTCGGATATCAACGCTTTCGACGCTTACAACTATCGCGCGACCGTTACGGGCGCGCCAACAAAAATCAAGCTTACATGGGGCGACAAGGTTGAGCTTGACCCATTTTTGGCGACGAATCATTCCGACGCGACCTTTGATGGAAGGTCGGTTACGTTCACCATGGATCCCGGGTCGGAGATTATTACCTTTTACCGTTCGACGGATACCGCGCCCGGCAGCTTGGATGACATCGGTGTTACGTGCAGGGCTGCGTAGGCCAACCGCAATCTGTGATTTTGAGACCCCGCACGGGGCATGAGATAGAACGAGGTAGGACCAGATGAGAACGGCAAAGCGCATAACAACCGCATGCCTGACTGCGATCATGATTTTCCAGGCGCTTGCGCCCTCCACGGAGGTGTTCGCGCAAGAGCTCGACGCCGTCATGGAGGCATCCGTCTCCGCCGCGCGCGCCGCGGGCAACACGGCGCGCTCCGTACAGGATGCTGTGGCCACCGCGCTGCAAGATGCTGACCAGGCTACATCTGATGATGTCGCAACGACTCCGGGCGCCGACGCTGGCGCTACCGAGGGCGGCGACGGTTCTACCAACGCTGGCGAATCACAGGACTCCACGACCGATGGAACCACTAACGGCGATACCCCAACGGAGGGCGACGCGTCCCAAGACGATGCGGCTGCCGATGAGGGTGCTGCTGACGGAGAACAAGCGGATGACGCGGACGCGGATGCTGCTGATCAGGCAAACACCGCCCCCACCATCGCTACTGTCGAGGATCTCAGGCACGCGTTGGGTGACGGCAATGTCATCACTGACGACTTGGGCGCCGTCACGGCCATTACCTTTGAGTCCAACGCCGACCTTATCGCCATCTCCAACACCGATCCCGCCATCTACCAGAACGCGAACATCTCCAAAGGTGGCTCGACCGGCATCGACTTCGACGTGTGCGGCGCGGAGATCGTGGACGGCCTGGGTAGCCTCACGTTCCAGGGCTTCGGCAGCGATGCCTACCCTTTCAAAGGCGCGCTCAACCTCGGCGACAGGACCCTGACCGTCAACAAGACGCTCTTCAACAACATCGAGCTCAGCGACGCCAACAGCACCGTAAAGCTCACCTGGAAGGGTACCGATGCCCAGCCCATCGTGGCCGCAAAGGTCACGGGCGCGGACAAGACGCTTGCTGCCACCGTAACCGTGGGCACGCCCAAGAGCGATACCGAAAAGGACATCTGCAAGCTCGCCTCGCCACTTGTGGGCGAGGTCACGGGCGCGCTCACGCTTAACGCAACCTACGTGACAAGCGCGAACAGCCCCCTGGCGATCGATATGCAATCGAGCACAGGCAACATGGGCTTGCTTGTGAACACCCTTGCCGAAGGAGCATCGCTTACGCTTGCGGGCCTCGCCCTGCCGGACAAACTCGACGGTACCCCCACTATCAACGCGACAGCCGCTGATGCCAACGCGGGGGGTCTTATCGGCGAGGCGCGGGAGGGTGCCACCGTCGCCCTACCAACTGGCATCGATGTCTCGGCGCTGAGCGTCGCAGGTAAAAACGCGGCGGGCGGTCTTATCGGTAAGGCCACCAACCTCACGCTCAACATCGCTGATGGCGTAACGGTTAAGCCGGCGTGCAACGTCGGCGATAAAGACAGCGCTTGCTCCGGTGGCGTCATCGGCGACGTGAGCTTTGCGCAAGGATTTATCGTTAAGCCCAATATGTTCGACCTGGGCAAGCTTGTGACGCTTGGTGCATCGCAACGCGCCGGCGCCCTTTTTGGTGTGGCCGATATTTCTAATGGCGACATCGTGGTGCAAGGCGGAACGTATAAGAGCAAGTTTACCTTACCGGAAGAAGTTAGCTTCAACGGCAGCTACGGCGGCCTTGTCGGCAAGGTGTTTGCGACGGCAAAAGGCGTCGATGAGTCGCTGCGCGCCTTTGTGGTCCAAAAGGATGCGGATAAGAAAACGTGCTCAATTGAGTTTGAACTTGCGGGCAAGCTGTCCGATACGGGCGGTGTTGTTGGCTATGTTGGCGATAGCGCGGACTCCAATTCGCAGCCTGTCGCCGTTGTGCTCGACGGCGTGACGGTTGCGTGCAAGGGAGATGCTTCGGCGCGAACGGACGCCGGAAAGTTCGGTGGTGCCGTGGGCGTTGTCGACGCGCGCAATGTCCTTGACGTGCGAGATTTCAAACTTACAAGCGACAATCCTATCGGTAAGGCGCAAAGCAACCGTGCCGCGGGAATTGCAGGCTCCGCGTGGAATGCTGTAATCAAATTCAGCGGCATCACGGATCTGTCGGGCGCAAGTTTTGCCGAAAACAGCACGACGGGCCAGCTCGTATACGAGAACCACAACGCGCTGATTTTTGCTGTCGGCGATGGCTCTGACGCTGACAAGGGTGCAGCGGGCTGGACCTTCAAACGTAGCAATACTGCCTCGAAGACGGACGACATCGCGACCTACGGCGAAGTTATTCGTCTGGGCGGCGACTTCATTAAGCTTGATGTGGACACTCATAAGTTGACCTTGCCGGATTCGCTGACGGCAGCTAACGGTGCCTACACCCTAACCTCTGTTGAGGATTTCGCCAAACTTGCAATCACCTGGCAAACCAACGGCTACTACTCCATGGTCGAGGGCGTTTCCGAAAACAACCCGAACATCTTGCAGTCCTCGACCATTACGGTGAACGGCACTATTGATCTCAAGGGCACGGGCCTGACGGGTTTCACGCAGGATCGTGCAGACGGCTCGCAAGTTTTCTCGGGAACGTTGAACGGCGGCGGCACAAATGGCAACGGCACAATCAACCTTGCCGTCGGCGAGCCGTACGGCAAGCGTGGTGAAGCTGTGCTCGACGGCAATGACACGAGCAACGGCAACGGCAAAATCTACCGCCACGGCCGCTTGGGCTTGTTCGCGGCCGTCAACGGCGCAACCATCTCCAACGTCACAATCGCTGGTTCCATGAAGTTCGATAACGGTTCGGCTATCGATGCCGGGTCGCTTGCAGGTACCATCGTCGGCAACCTGCCATTGTCTGGCGTAACGTGCAAAACGAATATCGCGTGTGATGATACGTTCGGCAACGAAGTGAACATTGGTGGTATTGCGGGCAGCGTGTCGGCGGCTTCTACGGTTGCGTTTAAGGATAACAGCAGGGCTCAAGCGACCATCGCTGCAACTAAAACGCTTAACGGCAATAGTCGCATTGGCGGCGCCATTGGTTATGTGGGCGATTATGGCTCGTCATTCAATGTTGCGGGCCTCGAAGTCGCCGGATCAATCGAAACCGGCAATTGCACCAGCGGCAAGATTGCCCAGGTCGGCGGTCTTATCGGCTGCATCGCACAGAGCACCTATGGGGCTGATGGGGCAATAGCCAACTCGGCCAAAAAGGACGTTAACATTACGGGCCTTTCGTTCAACTCGTTCAAGATGGGAGTCGGAAAGAACGGCGATAAGCTCAATGGCGTGGGCGGTCTCTTGGGTTATAGCTGGGGCAACGCGGTCGTAACTATCGGAGATGACAACATTAACAAGAGTGAAAACTCCTATGCTTTGAAAACGACCAACGCTTCTATAATCGCGACTGTGGATGATTCCAAGGAGCTTGGCGGCCTTGTATACGCAGCCAGCGGTCACTGGATTATCAACAACTACGCCATCGATCTCTCGGGCACAAAGATTAATGCAGGCGCCGCTCAGACGCTCGGCGTTCTAGTTTGCCGCGGCTGCAAGGTGGATGATAAGACGACATATGGCGTCGAGAGCTACCTAGGCCTGTACTTGGAGGACAGGGCTTATTGGGATACCGCCTATAGGGTGCCCACCGGCGAGGGGGCCATCGTTGCGTCGGGCGTAACGTCCTTCGATGAATGGGTTGGCAGCGGTGTAAAACCAAACAACGGCAGCAAGCTCATGGACGCCGACTGGAACACGGTCGTTTCGCTACACACACAGAAAAACAAGCTGGACATGGACGGCGATTCCACAAAAGACAACAGCTACCATAATCGCTCGTCTTTCGGTCGAAGCCAGAATACGAACGGCAATACCCGCTACTTCTACAACCTCGACATAGCCTCTAAGAATTGTGAAGGCGGCTTTAGTGGCAGTCAAATCGATACAGCGGACAAGCTGCTCTTATGGTCTGCTTTCTGCTATGCTCCCGCCGGTATTCGTTCGACAATCGTTCCCGATGGTACGACAGGGCTCGATGATTCCATAACCATAACGGGCACAATCGATTTGGCCGGCTACAGCTACTATCCCACTCAACCGATCGGAGAGGTGACGGTTAATAATGCGGCCATCACCTTCTACTACTCCAAGATCAAGGCCGAGCAGAATGGCAACAAGCTAAACTCCGATGCCACCCAGCACGAGAACATGCACTGCGGTCTTTTTCAAACGGTGGCAGACGGCGATCTCACAGTAAGCAACGTCACTTTGGGTGGTACCGTTGGGCCCGTTATCAATGACGGAAAGAGCTCTACTGACGCTATTGGCGCGGGCGGAAGCTCATCGGGCGCGCTCGTGTGCCGCTACGTGTATGGGTCCAGCGACGGCAATGGCACCAAGATTAGAAAGATCTCAATTGATGATCTTACACTCAACAATCTGATTGTCGACGGCGCCAACAGCGCCACGGACGCTAACGCCTATATGCCTCTGCTCATCAACGAGATGCAGAAGTACGTGAGCCTGAACGCGAAGAATATCAAGACTACTGGGTACACGAGTGGCACCAAGGCGGCTACGTCGCTGTTCGGAAAGCTTGGTGTAGGCAGTGAGGCCGATCAGGTGACGGCGAAGTTTGAGCAAATCAGCTTGCCCAGCCAAGAGAACAATACGATCTTCACCCATGCGAGCCTGCTGGAGAGTTTTGGCTACGGAAGCACGAGCACGGGCTCTGCGGACTACACCTTTACTAGGGCTGATGCCGATGCGGGCAAGGTGACCTACGGATCCGAGATTGATGGGAGTACGGAGTACCCGGGCAAGCAGCTTTGGTATTACGACGAAGCGACGTATGGTGCCGTGAGCGGCTATGTGACGGTTGATGGTAAGAAGGACGGTGACGTCAGGCCTTGGTTCGGTGACTACCTTCCTTATGTTTACAAGGGAAAAGCCGCCGAGGATGGCGTCCAGTATCACGAAATTAAAGTCAACCAGCGCATTCCAAAGCTGGTAATGGGATGTGGTACCTACGGCGATCCTTATTCCGTCACAAACGCGGCGGAGATGAATGCCATTGCCAACTACATTAATAACATGACGGCGCTTGACGGCTGGGAGGTCACCATTGTCGCCGACCAGGGTAGGCTCTGCACTCGCCGCAGCAGCGATCACTCGACCGACAATGAGGTTACGTACGTCTACAAGCAGGCGAACGGTACCGATAATAAATGGGAGAAGAAGACCGGAGACGCGTCGACCAATTCCCCGCAGACGCTGAGCGACGAAACCATGCACCGCTATATGCAGAGCGCGTATTACAGCATCGAGCCTACTGAGGGCAATACGATTACTCTCGACGGCGCATCGTTTGGCGGTTTTGGAAATAGGGCCAACCCGTTTAGGGGCGTCATCGTTGGCAACTTTGGCAGTGATAATAAAAACGCAACCATCAAGATAGAGAATAACGAGGGTTCGCTTCGCGGCCTTATTCCCTATAGTTACGGCAGCGTGGTGCGCGATCTGAATATTCGCTATGTGAACGCGTCGGCGACTATTACTTATTCTGCCAAGGATGCCGACGGCGTTCCGACGGCGTTTTTCGGTGGCGTTGTCGGCTGCATCCTTGGTGGCGATAACATTATCGATGGCGTGGTCGTTAATGGGACGACGGCCGAAAACCCTACAACGGGATTTACCGTCACGGGCGGTGGCGACAAGCCGCATCTTGTTCCCATTGGTGGCTACGTCGGTGCCATTGCGGGTGGCGGCGTGATTTTCCGCAATATGGACAAAAGCGGAAAATCTTCCTGGCGTGCTGGAACTGGTGACAAATCTCGTGGTCTGGGAAAGGGCAACTTTGATCTCTACAACAATCCCTACGTCGGTCGCGTGATTGATGGCTATGCCTTTAGCGAGGGCTGTAAGGTTGAAAACGGTAACGCTAACTACCAGATTAACGAGCTCACAAAAAAAGGAACCCCCTGTGTCACCACCACGGGCACCGACAACAAGTACCTCGGCACTAACGCCGAGGCTCCTGTGACCATGGTGAAAAACGCCCAGGGCCTTTTGGTGCTCTCGGCCATCATCAGCTCGGGTGCGGGTGCTGGCGCGGCACATACCAACTACTCCAATAATGGCGTGTTCCGCGGTTCCAAGGCTTACTGGGGCAGCGATTCGCAAGACCCGGCGATATGCGGCTACCTGTTTGGCAACAAGGAATATGGCAAGGTACGGAATGCTAACTACGCAAATGTGGGCAAGCCTGAGAGTGCTGCCGGCGATTTCGAAATCGCCAAAAACGACGACCAGAAGGCCCCCGGCAAGCAGGGGTGGCACGGCCCGCTCGACCATGATGACGATGTAAATTCGCCCTACCTGGTGGCGTCCTACGCTGCCGACTACCAAACGGGCTATGTGTGCGCGTCGAAATCGATCGGCATGAGCTTGGAGTTCAAGCAGGGCGACACCTACGATATGACCGACTACGGCACGGGGTACGTGGGCCTAAACGGCCGCTACTATTCCAATGCCTGCAATTCGAACCAGCCGGGCACCGACCGCGACCGTATTACGCCGCACGTAGCCACGATCGACGGTAACGGCGCCACCATCACGGTGGGTACCGAAGGCACCGCCTACGGCGTCGTCGAATACGCCGACGACGACTATAAGGTCTCGGGCGTGGGTGGTCTATTCAGCACCGTGATGTTCACCTCCACCAATGTGGGGCAGAGCGTCACCGCGAACGACGGCGCGCAGGTCAAAGACCTCACCTTTAGCAACTGCAACGTAGCGCTCACCTATATCGACACCAACGGCGAAGCCAAACCAGGAGAGGCGCCGAACGACCTTACCGGTGCCGGCCTTTTGGCGGGTGCAACGGCCAACTACGACGACGGCACGTGCGGCATCTACCGCAACGTGCAGATGAAGAACTGCACCGTGTCGGGCGCAAAGAGCGTAGGAGGGCTTCTTGGCAGCTCGGGCCGCGCCAGACGAACTACGAGCGAAGACAGAACCTATATGGTCGAGTTCGGGGACGGGTGGGGCCCCGCGTATCTCTATGACTGCTCATACACTGGCCTTAACGTCACGGGCGAGAAGAATGTCGGTGGCTATGTGGGTACGGTCGCCTCGGCGTGCGGTGTGTGGACAACCGCAGGCACAGGGGTGAGCGAAAGGACCGTTGGCAAAAACTCGACCATAACTGCCACAGGGACAGTGCCCTACGTGGGCGGCGTGCTCGGCTATGTCGAAAGAAGCGATATCTCGGTCAACACCAACATCGGCACCACCACAGCGGCCCAGTCGTCGTGCACGGCGGTCATCTCTGGGGTAAACGTGCTAGCCACCGGGTCGAACTCCGATGACCATATGGGCGCCGGCGGCGTGGTCGGACGCGCCCGTGGCGGCGTTATTTCTATGAGCAACGTGCGCATTGATGGCGGAAACGGCACCGAGAACGCCGTCATCGGCGATAAGGCCGGAACGAACAATAGCATCTACAATGCGGGCGGCCTGATTGGTGAGGTTACGAGTAGCGGTAGCCCCAACAAGTACTGGTTCGACGACTGCAGTGTCAAGAATGTCAGCATCGCCGGCACCGGCAAATGCTCGGGCGGGCTTATCGGCTACTTCTTCAGCAATGTGAATATAGCCTGCAACAACATCGCGATCGAGAACGCTACGATTAAGGGTAACTGGAGCGGCGGTCTGCTGGGCGCGAATAACGCGAGTAACAGCGGATCCGTCGTCATCGACGTTACCAACACAAAGGTATCCAACACCACGTTTAGCGAAAGGTCCAACGGCGGCATTATGGGCGACGGGCGCGGCCAGTTCCATCTGTTAAACGTGCTCATGGACAGCAATAGCTACAATGCGGGCAAAACCCAGGGCGTACTCTTGGGCGAGGTTGACACGGGGGATGGTAAGTACAGCCTTTCCGCAGCGGGCGTGGAAGTAAAGCCCGGTAGTGGCAAGACCACGAGCGACCTGCCGCCGATGGTTTACACGACCAATACGAATACGGCTGCTGTTAACGAGAAAACTTATATTGCCTTCGGCGACTACAACGGCACGGCTGCCGCGCCCAACGAGAACAAAACGCTTTACGGCGCAGGCGATACTGCTACCACGGCAACGAGTCCGTACGTGACCACGAGGCCCGTGAGCACGCTGGCGGTGCGTGCCTCCGACGGCGACACCACCGACCGCTACCTGTTTGGCGACGGCGCCGCCATTGACACCGCGACGACCATCCAAAGCCAAGCGGGTGCCCGCGTTCCCGGCCGCTACACCTACACCAACATCGCCGGCATCAATGATGCCGGCGCATACCAAAACACGAGCACCTATAGCGCGGACAGCTCGCGTAGCACCTATAACGCTAACAACATTACTTCGGGCAAGAAGGCCAAAACTGACTTCCCCGTGCTCGTGATTCCGGGCAACGATACCACGACGGTGGAGAGCTACCTGAACATCGTGACCAATGGCGGCTTCTCCGATGCCCGCCGCCTCAACGGCAGCACCGCGCATGTGACCGCCACCGCCGAGGTCTTCTCGCTCGCCGATAACGGCACCTTCGTCAAGGACGTAGCCGCCTCGCAAGCGCCCACGCTCAAGGTGCTCAACAATGGCACGAGCTCTATGGCATTCCGCGCGAGCACCGACTGGGACAATGAGCAGGGGCGCTTCACGCTGCTTACGGTCACCTTTAGCGAGGCCGGCCAGAGCTACCGTGTACAGGTACCCATCATCGTCAAGCGCATGCTCGAGATCGACTTTACCGCCACCTACTCCGAAGGTGCGAACTTCAAGGCTGCCGACTATGCGACAAAATACGACAAGCACGTACTTGTGAGCAGCGGCGACACCATGACCGGCTACCTTACCTGGACCTATGGCAGCGCTCGGGGCAAGCCGGTCGATTACGGCTGGAACACGCTGCTCGAAGCCGGCGGCTCTATGGGTCCGCTCAACAAGAGCATTACCTTCGGTGCCACGCTGCCCGAGGGTACACAGCTCACACTCGTGGACACGGCCAACAACAGCCGCGAATATCACTACACGGTGGGCACGGGTGGCGCGACGTCAGTCAAGCTCACCGAGTTTGTGGACGCTGGCAACAAGGCTTACTACACCGAACCGTGGCTGAGCGAAATCGTGGGCGTGAAGGCCGATGAGGCCAAGGAGGACAAGGACGGCGCTTGGGTCAAGCTCGCCGATGACGAGGTCAAGGACAAGAGCCAGGCCGAACTCGCGAAGATGGCTGGCGCCAAGGTCGATGGCGCGTACTACCGCGCGCGCACTTCTTCCGACGCGACGGGCACGTTCTATACCCTCTCCGTTGATAAGGAAGAGCCCAAGAGCGAAAACTTCTACTTGGTGGTGCGCACGCCGGCGGGGTCCGCGGGCGTCAACGGCTACACCGCCACCACGGTGGACACGAGCCTCAACGAGCACATCAACTACCTGCTGCGAGGCAAGAAAGCAGCCGACGGCAAGGCTGCCGAGGATGGGCACCAGAATACGCCCTCGACCTACAGCGTGGCATCAAACTACACGCACAGCCTCGTTGACAACAAGCGTAACCTCGTCGACAACAGGGACAGCATCAACCGGATGGAGCTCAAGGAAGCCACCTATTCGCTTTCCATGAACGTGAGCGACACCGTGACGTTTGACTCGAGCCAGCAATACACGAGCTCTGATGCGCTGTATTATCAGCTCGATTCGTCGCTTGTCACCTATCACGATGGCGTCATCGCGGGCTCGGTAGGATACCCCACGGGCACGCAGGGCACGTATGAGTTCTACGTTAAGGTGGGTGATAACTACTACACCTGGGGCGGGTCGGGTTGGAATCTGGCCGGCACGAAGGAGACCCCAGTGGTGTCGGGCCTTAGTTGGACTGCGAACGGTGGCGACATGTCACTGGTGCTTGCCGATGCTGAGGGTAATCCCATCGACATGTCGGGCCTGCGCGAGATCGCCAAGAACCATGTCAACGCCTTCACCGTTACCATGAGGGCCGCGCTCACCATGACGGAGCCTGCCTGCCAGGCGGGTATCGTGGCCTCGCAGAACAGCGGCACCGACCGCTACACCAAACCCAACTACCGCGCGTACCTTTCCACGCATGCCGACACGCTCAGCACCAGTAGCAACTCGGCATACAACGATGGCGGCGCCGGCTACTACCGTATGGATGTGGGCTCATCGACCATCGCGCTCGAGGCGTCTAAGAAATCCCAGTTGGGCATCAACATCGATGACCTCAAGTCCGCTGACGGCGAGATCGCTCTGGTGGGTACCTACGACCTGAGCAAGCTCACGGGCGCCGAGGCTAAGATCGACGCCGCAAGCACGGTGACCTACACGCTGAGCCTGGAGCAGCGGCAAGATAATGGCGGCTATGCTCCGGTCGGCGATATCTCGAACTACATTACGGTGCTCGGCAGCGATTGCCTAGGCACGGGTGCGGCATCCGCCGACGGCAACAGCTATGTGTTCACCGACACCAAGACCAACGGCGCGTTCCTCACGCGCGACGGCAACAGCCTTGCCTTTAAGCATGCCTTCCGCGTTAAAGTGAATACGAATGTTGAGGGTGAGAACCAAACTTACGCAAACTACCGCTTGGTGCTTACGGCCAATATTATGACCGGCAACGTTGTCGACGACACACCGGTCAACGTTAGCAACCTTGATGGCTATTCGCACTCCGACTACGTGACGTACACGCTAGCGCGCATCAACACCGAGGGCATTCGGCACGAGACGAAAACCAACTAGCTACGCGAGGGGCGGCAACCACCCGGTTGCCGCCCTTTTTCTTGTTTGCTTGGCCTACTGCTGCCCCAGCTCTCCACCAACTTTCCAGCTTTCCACTTAACTTACCACTCAAGGTGGAAAGCTGGAAAGTTAAGTGGAAAGCTGGTAAGTTAGGTGGAAAGTTGGAAAGTTGGGAGGTTCGGCATGAATGAGGAGTGGTTGGCGCAGGTTATCCATCATCTGCGGGCAATAGGAAACGACACCCAGCAGTACGAAGTAAAAGAAGCCAAGGGCGCGCTCCCCAAAAGCATCGTCGAGACGCTTTCGGCATTTTCCAACGCGCAGGGCGGCTTTATCATCCTCGGCATTTCCGAAAAGAACGGGTTTATGCCCGTCGAGGGTTTTGATGCCCGCAAGATGCAAGACGCCCTCTCTTCTGCATGTGAAAAGCTGACGCCCGTTGTGAGGCCGGATATCCAAGTGCTCCCCTTCGAGGGTAAGCTGGTGCTTTGCGCGCGCATCAAAGAAATGCATCCACGCGATAAACCCTGCTATATTGCGGCACGCGGAATGTACGATTCGTCCTTTATCCGTACGGGCGACGGCGACCGGCGCATGACTCCCTACGAAATCGATCGCTTTATGGAGGAGCATGTTCAGCCTACATACGACGACGAGCCGGTCGAAGGTGCCACGCTCGATGACCTTGACGCCGATCTTTTGCAAGGGTTTATAAAACGTCAGCGCGAGCTGCACCCTAGGCTTTTGGGCACCAGAAGCGATGACGAGATTCTCCTTGACCTGCATGTGACCAAAAGGGTGGACGACGCAATCGTGCCGACGCTTGCCGCAATTGTCGCGATGGGACGGTTTCCGCAAAAGTTCTTCCCACGTCTCAATGTGACCTTTACGGCGTACCCCGGGACTACAAAAACGCAGCGAGTAAGCGATAACAAGCGTTTTGTGGATTCTCAGACCATTTTGGGTCCAATCCCTTTCATGATTGAGGACGTGCTTGCCGCCGTTGCGAGAAACACCCGAAACGCCGCGGTTATCGAGGGCGCGTTCCGGAAAGATGTGCCCGATTATCCGCCCGTGGCGCTGCGCGAGGCGGTGGCGAACGCACTCATGCACCGCGACTACTCTTCCGCCGCGCGTGGCTCACAAGTTCAGGTCAACCTGTATATCGACCGCGTCGAGATTCTCAATCCCGGCGGGCTGTACGGCGATGTAACGATCGATTCGCTGGGAGTTTCTGGGGTTTCGTCATCCAGAAACCAGTTCCTTTCAAATATTCTCGAGACCACACCGTACCCAGGCGGTGGCTACGTGGTCGAAAATCGCGGCACTGGTTATCAGGAAATAGGTGAGCAGCTCGAGCGGGCAAACATGCTGCCGCCCGAACCAAAGAACTCGACGGTTTCTTTTTCGCTGACGTTCGATAAGCGAAAGATAATGCGGGCGGAACAGGTGACGTCTGTGGGGCATGTGGACGAGGCAATCTTGGATTACCTGGCAACACATTCTTCGGCCTCGACTAAGGAGCTCACGGACGCTTCGGGTTTGAGCAGGAGCGCCGTTTCCAACCATATAAAGGGCTTGATTGGTGCGGGCAAGATTGAGGCGATGGAACCTCCGCGTAGCCCGCGGCAACGGTATCGACTTGCAAAGTAGGGCTGTCCGTCGCCCATGCTTCGGTCTCCCAACTTCTTTCCAACTTTCCGCTTAACTTACCACCCAAGGTGGAAAGCTGGAAAGTTAAGTGGAAAGTTGGAAAGTAAGTGGAAATCTGACATGTTAACTGCGGACTGACGAGGGGTTAATAATTGCACAAACCATACCAGCCAAACAAAAAGATACCAATTTGGTTGGTAAAACACTGTCAATGAGTCGCGAGCCAACTATCTGCGTAAATAAAACCTAAAGAACTGTTGCAAACGAATGGCAAATACCCAGATGCCGCCGTTACGATTTTCAATTAACTGTTACGCGGGAACAGCAAAATGCTACTATCTAACAAGCACGTAAGAAAGCAGATTAACGGTTAAGGCTAAGAAGTGGCAGGTATGTCGGAAGCAACTAGGACTCGCACGCATGCGCCCGAGGTTAGGCAGCGCGCCGTCGAGATCCTCCAAGAGGGGGTCGGTCACCGCGCCCTCGCCGCAAAGCTTGGCATTCCCCAGGCCACGGCTCGTCAGTGGGCCCGCGCATATGCCGTGGGCGGTGCCGACGCCGTGCTCAACGCGGGCGCTCGTCATCACACCTATTCGTACGACGTAAAGCTCGCCGTGGTTAAGGACCGTCTGGAAAACGGCCTGACGGTTCGCGAGGCCATGATCAAGCACAAGATTCCCAGCGAGTCTTCAGTCAAGGCTTGGTGCCGCCAGTATCGCGAGAGCGGTGAGTCCGCGCTGGTCGATAAGCCGCGCGGCCGCAAGCCGCGCGTTAAAAAGGCGGAATAACGAACGGGATGGTGCGCCCACAGGGGCGCATTTTTCTTGCCGCCCCTCTGCTCCAATGCGGACAGACTCCTTACCCCGCACGTACAAAACTCCCCAGTTGACCGAAAACCCGCCGCCGCTACTCCTCAATTGAGCTATAACGTTAAACAATTGCAGCGTTTTTGCATGGGGGAGTGATGGTATGACGCTACTGTATTTCCTTACCCTGTTTCCGCTGGTACCGGCACTGGGCATGCTGGTCGCGCGCGGTGACCGCGCCCGCGATGCGGTGGGGCTCATAGGTTCCGGCATTATTATGGCGGTGACAGTTGTAGTCGCCGTCATGTTTTTTGGCACGGGTCCGCAGAGCTTTGAGGTTGCCCCCGGCACCTCGCATGTGCTCTCGATCGTCAGCTCCGCCATCGATGTCATCCTGTGCGTCGTCATCCTGTACAACGCGTACAAATATAGGAACGCACTTACCACGGTGCTCGGCATAGTCCAGCTGGTGGGCTCGCTCGCCTTTGCGGCCATGACGCTGCCCGCGGTCGAAGCCGTCACCGCAACGCCGCTCTACCTGGACTATATGAGCGTGATCATGGTCCTCGCCGTCGGCATTGTCGGCAGCCTAATCTGCGTGTATGCCCTGGGCTACATGAAGGACTTCCAGGCCCACGACGAGCACGAGGCCGCGCTGCGCGGGCAGACCGCGCCCGATCGACGCCCGCAGTTCCTGGCGCTTATGTTCCTGTTCCTCTCGGCCATGTTCGTCATCGTGACGAGCGACAACCTTGAGTGGTTGTTCTGCGGCTGGGAAATCACCACCGTGTGCTCGTTCCTCATGATTGGCTACACACGTACGCCCGAGGCCATCAAGAACGCCTTTACCCAGATCATCCTCAACATGCTGGGCGGCATCGCGTTTTTGGTCGGACTCATGTACCTGCACGTTAACGGCATGCCGCTGACCATCTCGGGCATGATTGAGCTTTCCGGCGCCGGAACCGCGCAATCCGCGCTGCTGGTGATGCCGGTCATTCTGCTGTCGCTCGCCGCACTCACCAAGGCCGCACAGATGCCGTTCCACACTTGGCTGCTGGGTGCCATGGTTGCCCCCACGCCCACGAGCGCCCTGCTGCACTCGTCAACCATGGTCAAAGCCGGCGTGTTCCTGATGGTCAAGCTCAGCCCGCTCTATGCCATCTATCCCGTGACTGGCTTTATGGTCACGAGCGTGGGCGCCATCACGTTTTTGCTCGCTGCCCTCATGGCTATCTCGCAGAGCAACGCCAAACGCGTGCTCGCGTACTCCACCATTTCCAACTTGGGCCTCATCAGTGCCTGCTTGGGTGTCGGCGCGCCCGAGGCCGTATGGGCGGCCATCTTCCTGATCCTGTTCCACACGGTGGCAAAGTCGCTGCTGTTCCTGTGCGTGGGCACGGCCGAGCATCATATCGGCAGCCGCAATATCGAGGACATGGACGGTATGTTCAGCCGCATGCCGCACCTGACGCGTCTGATGATGCTGGGTATCATGGGCATGTTTGTGGCGCCGTTTGGCATGCTCGTGTCCAAGTGGGGCGCCCTGGTGGCGTTTGCGCAGACCGGCAACGTGCTCATGATCATGGTGCTTGCCTTTGGCTCGGCCGCGACGTTTTACTTCTGGGGCAAGTGGCTTGCCAAGCTTTCGGGCGTCGACCCCACGGCTCAAAACGTTGAGGTCAATGTCCATAAGACCGAATGGATGGCGCTCAACACCATCGCCGCGCTGCTGATTCTGTGCTGCGTGGCGTTCCCGGTTATCTCGAGCGGTCTGGTGTCGCCTTACTTGGCCATGGTGTTTGGCCGCGTGCCGTACGTTATCGGCAAGGACGCCATGTATCTGATGGTCGTTATCGTGGCGTTTATCGCCGTGGTGCTGCTGACGTCATTCCGCGTGAGCAACAAACCGCACGTAAACGTATATCTTTCGGGTGTGGGAACCGACAAATATCGCCATTTCCGTGGCTCGATGGGACACGAGGTGAAGGCCGAAAAGCGCAATTGGTACTCGGAGGACGTCCTTGGCGAGAAGCGTATTGGCCCCGCGGGTAGCGTCGTGTGCTGCAGCATTATCTTGTTTGCGCTGCTGTGCTGCGCGTGGATTGGGCCCGAGCGACTTGCCATGAGTGCACCCTCGGTGCTGCGCGGTAAGTATTTTGAAGGTTCGGGTGTCGTGGGCATCTTTATTGGCACCGTGGCGTTTGCCCTGCTGGCGCCGCTTGTGGGCGGCCTGATCGACGGCGTTGACCGTAAGCTTTCGGCTCGCATGCAGGGCCGTGTGGGCCCGCGCCTGCTGCAACCGTTCTACGACGTTGCCAAGCTGCTGCGCAAGGCCCCTGCCAGCGTAAACACCATGGACGATACCTACATGGCGTGCGCGCTCATCTTTACCGTCGTGGGCGGCGGCATCTTTGTGTCGGGCTCCAACACGCTGCTGTGCGCTTTTATGGTGACGCTCGCCGCGATCTTTGTGGTGCTGGCGTCCGCCTCGACGCAAAGCCCGTTTGCCCAGGTCGGTGCCGACCGCGAGCTGCTGCAGGTCATGAGTTACGAGCCCGCCGTTCTGCTGATGAGCGTGGGCCTGTACCTTGCCACCGACAGCTTCGATTCCATCGCCGTGACGGGGCAGTCGGCCCCCATCATCGTGTACAGCGCGCCCATTTTCCTCGCGCTGCTCGCGGTACTTACCATCAAGCTGCGCAAGTCGCCGTTCGATCTTTCGTACTCGCATCACGCGCATCAGGAGATCGTCCAGGGCGTCGCCACCGAGATGAGCGGCGGCACGCTGGCCAAGATGACCCTTATGCACTGGTGCGAGACCGTGCTGTTTTTGATGTGGGTGGGCATGTTCTTTGTTTGGGACAACCCGGTGAGCTGGGTGGTCGCCCTGGTCGTGATGGCCGCGACGTATTTTGTCGAGGTGCTCATCGACAACACCTTCGCGCGCAGCACCTGGCGCAGCTGCTTTAAGCTCGGCTGGGGCGTGGCGCTGGTGTTTGGCCTGCTCAATCTTATGCCCATCCTCGTCGACGTGTTTATTTAGGAGGCGGCATCCATGGATCATAAAATGTCGCGCTCGCCGTGGGTTATTCATTACGACGGCTCGAGCTGCAACGGATGCGATATCGAGGTGCTGGCCTCGCTCACGCCGCTGTTTGATGCGGAGCGCTTTGGCGTGGTCAACACCGGCAACCCCAAGCATGCGGACATCTTTTTGGTGACGGGGTCGGTCAATGCCCAGAACCTGCCCGTCGTGCGCCAGATCTACAACCAGATGCTCGAGCCCAAGTGCGTGGTGGCGTGCGGCATCTGCGCGTGCTCGGGCGGCGTATTCCGCGATGCCTACAACGTGATCGGAGGCGTGGACCGCGCGATTCCCGTGGACGTATACGCGCCCGGGTGCGCCATTCGTCCCGAGACGGTGATTGATGCCATCGTGGAGGCGTGCGGCATCCTGGATCAGAAGGAGGCCGTGATGCGTGCTGGCGGTGACCCGCTTACCGTGGGCGGTGCTGCTACCTGGGATGGCGGCGTTGAGCTGGGCGAGGACGGATTTGTGGCCGCGGGGGCCGGGGCTGACGGTGCCGGTGACGGCGTCGAGGCCAACGTGTCCACCAGGTCCGCCGCACCCGCCGCTGGTGACGCGCCTGCCGGGAAGCCCGCCGCGCCCGTCGCTGGCGACGCATCTGCTGAGACGCCCGCCGCTGCAAAGGAGGCCGAGTAATGCAGAAGGCTATCTATACCACCGTCGGGATCGACGAGCTCCTGTCGCAT
>CABSNX010000002.1 GCA_902479205.1 uncultured Collinsella sp.
TCTCGTGGGCTCGGAGATGTGTATAAGAGACAGGGGGCAGGGAGATGGAACCGCGGATGTTCTGGTCGGCCTTACGAGTATCGACGCCCAGACGGAAGTGGGCCTCGACGGTCTCGTCGAACTTGGCGGTGTCGAGCTCCTTGATGAGCTTGGCAGCCTGAAGGGGGGTGTAGAGCGTGGCGCGGTCGATCTTCTCGGCAGCGGCGTTATAGCTCTTACCATGCTTAGCCATTTGCATTACCTCCTGTGGTTAAACGGGCGCGAGCCCTCCCACATCGTATCGTGTGCCCTATTGCACACATTTAACGGGCGCCCCGGTTGGAGCACCCGTCGTTACCTAAAGAAATCGCTACTCAGCGATGGTGACGCCCATGGAACGGGCGGTACCGGCGATGATCTTCTTGGCGGCGTCAATGTCGTTGGCATTGAGGTCCGGCATCTTGATCTCGGCGATCTTGGTGAGCTGCTCCTGGGAGAGCTGACCAACCTTGTCGGCCTGGGGCTTAGCGGAACCAGACTTGAGGTTCAGCTCCTTCTTGATGAGGTGAGCCGCCGGCGGGGTCTTGGTGATGAAGGAGAAGGACTTATCCTCGTAGACAGTGATCTCAACGGGGATGATGTCGCCCTTCTTGTCCTGCGTCTCGGCGTTAAAGGCCTGGCAGAACTGCATGATGTTCACGCCAGCAGCGCCCAGGGCGGGGCCGACGGGAGGAGCGGGGTTAGCTGCACCAGCAGGAATCTGGAGCTTAATGACGTTGGTAACCTTCTTCTCAGCCATGGTCATTCCTTTCGAATCACGAGTGTGAAGTACTTGCTATATCGTAAGCACGCACGTGTTAGAAGCACTCCTGAGATGAGCAGTCACAGAAGAAGCACGCTCGCGCGAACGGACGAAAACTTAAGCGATGACGGCGACCTGGTTAAAGTCGAGCTCGACCGGCGTCTCGCGGCCAAAGATCATCAGCGTGACCTTGAGCTTGCCTGCCTCGGTGTTAACCTCAGAGACCTTGCCATCAAAGTCGGTAAGCGGGCCATCGGTGACGCGGACGGACGTACCGACCTCAATATCAACCGACGTACGCTTGGGCGAATCGCCCTTACCGGGACGACGAGTCATCTTATTGTACTCGTCGCGGGAAAGCGGAGCGGGCTTGCCATTGCCGCCCAGGAAACCGGTGACGCCGGGCGTGTTGCGAACACACGTCCACGCATCGTCATCCATCTCCATGCGAACCAGGACATAACCCGGGAAAATCTTGGAATCCTTGGTCTCGCGCTTGCCACCCTCTTTAATCTCGGTGACGCGCTCCATAGGAATCTCGATATCAAAGATACGGTCCTGCATGCCCATAGTCTCGATGCGATGCTCAAGATCGGACTTAACGCGGTTCTCGTATCCAGAGTAAGTGTGAACGACGTACCAACGCTTAGACATGGTTTAGCCCCTCAATCCAGAGAACAGAGCAAGAGCCTCGCCAAAGCCAGCATCGAGCAGAGCGATGACGACGCCGACGACGATCAGAGAAGCGCAAACGACGACCGAGTAGTTCACGAGCTCCTTCTTATCGGGCCACGTGACACGCTTCATCTCGGACTTCACCGAAGCGAAATACTTCTTGGTGCGGGCGAAGAAACCAGGCTTCTCGTTCTTCTTGGACTTCGCAGCCTTCTCGTTCTTCTTGGCAACGGCCTTCTTGGCCTCAACCTTGGAGTTGGCGGCAGCGTTGTTGGCAGGTGCCGGCTGCTGAGCCTTCTTCTTGTTCTTCTTGTTGGCCATTTGGGTTACCTCCGCGCAATGCGCTTATACATGAGTAAACCGTAAGCCCCCAATTGGGAGCTTACGGAATAATGACTGGCACGCCAGGAAGGACTCGAACCCTCAACACTCGGTTTTGGAGACCGATGCTCTACCAATTGAACTACTGGCGTATGTGACTAGAGACTAGCGAGTCTCTTTGTGCAGCGTGTGGTGACGGCACCAGGGGCAATACTTCTTGATCTCCATACGATCAGGCATGTTCGACTTGTTCTTGGTGGTCGTATAGTTGCGGCGCTTGCACTCAGTGCACGCAAGAGTAACTAGAGTACGCATTTATCCTGAACCTTTCATTTCCGCCCCGTACGGGCACGAGTTGGTACTTTATCAGCTCTACGTAAGTGCTGTCAATGAAAACCTCGAATCAATTGGTTCTCGCTGGATCCATTCATATTTGGAACACATCAATGAAGCCAGCGAGATCTAATCGATCCCTCACGCTCGGCTTAAGGGCAAGCGAAGCGCAATCGGCGGGGAATAAGCCCCGCGTAGAAAAGAACCCGGCACCCTATAAGTGCCGGGTTCTCTAAGTCAGCTAAATCAAAGAGCTAATTTACTCAATGATCGTGGAGACGATGCCCGAACCGACGGTGTGGCCACCCTCGCGGATAGCGAAGCGCAGGCCCTCCTCCATGGCGATCGGGTGAATGAGGTCGCCCTCGATGGTGATGTGGTCACCAGGCATAGCCATCTCGGTGCCCTCGGGAAGCTTGACCGTACCGGTAACGTCGGTGGTACGGAAGTAGAACTGAGGACGATAACCATCGAAGAACGGGGTGTGACGGCCGCCCTCCTCCTTGGTCAGAACGTAGATCTCGCCGGTGAACTTGGTGTGCGGGGTAACCGAACCGGGCTTGCAGAGAACCTGGCCGCGCTCGATGTCCTCGCGCTTGATGCCGCGGAGCAGCAGACCGACGTTGTCGCCAGCCTCGCAGAAGTCCATGGACTTACGGAACATCTCGATACCGGTAACGACGGTGCTCTGGGTATCCTTGATGCCGACGATCTCGACGGGCTCGTTGAGCTTGAGCTCACCGCGCTCGACACGGCCGGTAGCAACGGTACCACGGCCAGAGATGGTCATAACGTCCTCAACGGCCATCAGGAACGGGAGGTCGTTGTTACGAGCAGGCGTCGGGATGTACTCGTCGACGGCCTTCATGAGCTCGCGGATAGCGTCCATCCACTTGGCGTCGCCCTCGAGAGCGCCCAGAGCGGAACCACGGATGACGGGGATGTCGTCGCCGGGGAAATCGTACTCGGAGAGGAGCTCACGGGTCTCCATCTCGACGAGGTCGATGAGCTCGTCATCGTCGACCATGTCGCACTTGTTCAGGAAGACGACGATGTAGGGAACGCCGACCTGACGGGCGAGCAGGATGTGCTCGCGAGTCTGAGCCATGGGGCCGTCGGTAGCGGCGATGACCAGGATAGCGCCGTCCATCTGAGCAGCACCGGAGATCATGTTCTTGACGTAGTCAGCGTGGCCCGGGCAGTCAACGTGAGCGTAGTGACGGGCAGCAGTCTCGTACTCAACGTGGGAGACAGAGATCGTGATGCCGCGCTCGCGCTCCTCGGGAGCCTTGTCGATGTTCTCGAACGCAGTGAAGTCAGCCTTGCAGCCCTCGGTCTCAGAGAGAACCTTGGTGATGGCGGCGGTCAGCGTGGTCTTGCCGTGGTCGACGTGACCAATGGTGCCGATGTTAACATGCGGCTTAGTGCGCTCAAACTTCTCTTTGGCCATAAAGCCCTCCTCTTAACAGGTCGTCCCCGGACGGGACTTTGCCTTTATACCATAGTGGCCTCTCAACATACTATTGAGAAGCCACCGTGTTACCTATGGTAGCGGTGACTGGATTCGAACCAGTGACGCCACGGGTATGAACCGTGTGCTCTAACCAACTGAGCTACACCGCCGGATGGAGCCTGCAACCAGACTTGAACTGGTGACCTCTTCGTTACCAACGAAGTGCTCTACCGACTGAGCTATACAGGCACTTGACGGGTGGGAGCTATAGGATTCGAACCTATGTAGGCAGAGCCAACGGGTTTACAGCCCGTCCCCATTAACCACTCGGGCAAACTCCCAATCGTTCAAGTATCCGCAGGTTCTTTGGTCTTTTGGACCGCCGCCCCCGCGAACGAAAAAGATAATACGATGCAACCTTGGGGGCTGTCAACGAAAACCTCTAGATACACGGTGCCGGGCGTATCTATATGCCTTTGACCTGCAGTTTTGTTGAATTTAGATATGAAGGACGGTGAATTTGGCTGCGCTGGTGACATTTCCCAAGGGAACACTTTGGCACGGTGGAGTACACCTAGAGCATCGACCTTCGATAACGACCCTCTTGCACTATTACATAGGTCGCGATCGGACTTTTCCAGCACGAACGAGCGTGGATCTTCTCCCGTTTGAAATCGAGCGTGGATAATCTCCCTCTTTTAGCACGGCTTCGAACCCAAAGTGGCAGATTATCCACGCTCATTCACTAAGCGGGAGATTTTCCACGCTCGTTCGTCCAGAAATCCACGCTCAAGGTAAACGGCTGGGCCCGCCCCCGCCTTTGTCTCTATCTGTAACATTTAGAGAACACTTTCTCCCCTATCTGTTACAGATCGAGATGTTTCGCAGAGACTCTGGCTTACGTCTCATTCTGTAACAGTACGAACGGTTTTCCGCCCCTTCGTGTTACAGATCGAGATGTTATCGGCCATCCCTTGGCATTGTCTCAATCTGTAACAGCTTGAAGACAAATACCGGTCTGGATGTTACAGATTGAGATTGAATCATTTGGGCTGAATGTCCCCAAGATATTGGCTGGCGGTCACTAGAACTCAATCTCGTCAAAGTCAAAAGCTTTCAAAGTGAGTCCAACGAGCTTGTCTGTGCGCTCTTGAATCTGCTCGCTGGTCCAGGTATCCGTGTTTACCAACTCGTCGTTCAGGTTCAACCCGTTGCGGTATCCGACATTCGCCCCGTTGACATCCTTGCGGTCTCGCTTGGTCACAAAGGGCATGTTGCTCAGCTTTGAGTTATACCCGGTGATGGTTAGATTTCCAAGCGTGTGGACCTGTTTCTCCTGAACCTCAATCGCCTTAGACATGTCGCCGTCCGCAACCATCTTCACCCATTCATCTGGAATGTTCTTGCCCTGAGGGAAGATGTGCTCGATTGTCCAGACGTAGTTTCCAGAGGCGTATCGTTCCCAAAGTGGCTTCATCTCTTTCGTAACGCTCGGAGATGCAACAACAGTAAGGATGTAGCGCGTCATATCGGGATTGACGTCGTAAATCGGCCCCTCAAGACGTTCTTTGAAGGAAGCGTCACTGGCAGACACGTCGACGAGGCGCTTCTTGATGTACTCCGCGGCTGCAATGCCCTTGAGACCCTCGCTTTCGAGGCTCTCACAAATACTGATGAAGAGTCTCTCAAGGTCACGTGTGGGAGGTGTATCGGTGAGGTTGCGTCGGACAAAGAAACAGACGAGGAGCTTGACAAGAAGCGCGAGGGTTTCATCTTTTAGCTCCAACTGGTTCTGCTTCTTAAAGAGGAACAGCAGCATCAGGTAAGATGCGACGCCCTGCGCTCTCGAAAGCTCCAAAAGCTGATGCGTAAGCTCGGAATCCGGGCTCTCTTGATCGAGCCCAATGATCTTCGAGTAGAGCGCAGAATTCTCGGTCAGCTCGTCCAACACCTTAAGGGCGCCGTCATCAGTTTCCATCCGCTTCTCGTAGATTTTCAGAAGGTTGGACCGCGTGGCAACGGAACCGAGGGGAAGCTGGGAACCAGATTCGCCGATAAATGGCTTGTTCACCTCACGGCGGAAGGCATCGTAGTTCTGGCGGAAGAAACGCTCCTGCGTCTTGTAGTCATCGCCGAGATTGTGGAGCACTTCCTGCCAGCGTTCAAAGTAATAGTTGAGCTGTCCGTCATCCACCCCGGCAACCTTGCCGAGAAGCATGTTCTTGATAAGGTCGACGGCGCTCAAGGGAACACCGCGGTTGTTAAGGGACGCGAACAAGGTGTAGGCGTCAGCATGGCTATCGACGGTAATCTGGACCACGACCGCCGAGCATACCAGCCTGCAGATATCAAGGAGGCAGCAAACGCACTCAATTCCATCCCTGCCCCCAACGTCCTCACCCAGTCGATCGTAAAAATAGTTGAATGCCTTAGACATCTTTCTCAGACCAAGGAACTTCGGCTTTTGCATAACCGCATCTAGGCCGATATGTTCCTTCAAGATCCAGCGGTAATCCTCAAGATTATGATTCTGGACCTGAGGAATAACGCGTGTCGTTGACTTGTCAGATTTCAAGATCAGACGATTGCGCAGGGGTCGGATATCATCCAACATCATGTCGTCATCGATAGAATCCTTATGCTCCATGATGCGAGTATAGAGGGCGGCAAGGAGAAGACTGAGTGTCGTCAGGCGTTGCTGGCCATCGATAACTTCATAGTGAATAGTATCCATCTTGGAATTCACAGTCCCGTTCACGACAATAAACGAGCCCAGAAAGTAGCCAGCGTCGTTTTGGGTGATATCGTCATAGAGATTCGCCCAGTCACGCTGATTCCAAGTGTATTCGCGCTGGTAACGAGGAATGTCATAGATTTTTAGCATATCGGTCGACAAAATATTGGCAACCGTTGGGTCCTCTACGTTATTAATCATCATGAGTCCTTTCAACCGGCTTGCTCACAAACGACGGAAAATCCTTGTCGCTCTTGACCTCTCACGCCGAATTAAATCTAAACCATAGTAATACCCATGGGCTACAGGAAAGAGAGCCGTGCACGGCGCACGGTCTTTCGAGAAGCGGCATCGGAGCTCTCAGCGCTTTGGTCACTTTTCACCCTATCCCAGTTGTAGAGACAAAGCCCAAAAAACTCTAATGGAGACAGCAACTGTAGGCTTGGCTTTTCCCGCTTCATTGCACGCGTTTATTGACAATGACTATCGGTCGTAAAACACATCCAAATACAATTTCGATTTAATTGTTGCATGTTTGTTGCGTGAGCTGTTGCATGAGAAGGCAGCATCAGAGGCTATATCGCCTCTGATCTGCGGAAACTCATGGAGCCAGTGACAGGAATCGAACCTGCAACCCACTGATTACAAATCAGTTGCGCTACCGTTGCGCCACACTGGCACACTTGGCGCTTTCGCGCGAAGCCAATTAAGAATAAAGGAATTGCGGACGAGGCGCAACAGACCCTTTGACCGACCACATCTCAAAACTCTTCGTCAGAACGAATAGTTTTATCTGTTCGCCAGAACCAAAAACTATTCGTTTTGGCGATGGCAAGTCCACAACCCATTGATTACAAACCAGTTGGTTGGTCAATCGAGAAAGCAGCTCCCCATAGAAGGTTTACCTACCTCCCGCGCAGAGCCTTGAGCTTGGCCAGTGCCTCGGGGCTCAGGCGGCTGCCCAGGGTCATCTTGATCTGCGGAGCTTCCTCTGCCTCGTGAACGTCGTTATCGATCTGCTTGATCTCGTCCACCAGCATGCGGCTCGAGATGCGCGTGACACCCTTGCCCATGACGACGGCCTGGATCGTGCCGTCGCTCGATACCACGGAGCACGCACGGCCTTCCTCGCGTGCCTCGATACAGAGCTTTTGCACCACGGTATCGGCAGAGACGCCCGTCGGCGAAAACTCGATGCGCACGCCGCGGGCCGGCAGGTTGGGGCGCTCGCTGGAGATATTGCCCGCGCCGTCGAACACGATCACGGCCTCGTAGCGGCCCTGGGCAAAGGCGGCGACGTCGTTGATGAGGGCGGTGCGCGCCATATCGTGAACGTCGCTGGAATACGGGTCGTCGGAATGGTCGTACACGAGTTTTTCGTAGCGCGGCGTGCAGTGAATCACGTTGTAGCCGTCGACCACTAACAGCTCGGGCTTGTTGGAGTGCACCGTCGAGACCGGATCGGCGATGGCCTGCGCAAACGCATTGCCGCCCACGCCATAGGTCGCGGCCGAGACAATCGGCTTGGCCGAGCCTTCGCCAAAGCGCTTGGCCTTGGACTTGGCACGGTTCTTCTTGGACATGCGCTACTCCTCCCCCATGAGCTCGCCGGCGTTGCGGCGCAGCCACTCAAAGCATAGCGCCGTCGTTGCCTGGGCAACGTTGAGGCTCTCGGTCATGCCGCGCTGGGGAAGCTTGGTCAAAAAGTCGCATTTCTCGAGCACCAGGCGCGAGATGCCATCGCCCTCGGAGCCCATGACGAGTGCCACGCGACCCTCGAAGGGAGCATCCCAGCAACTGTCTTCGGCGTGCTCGGAGGCACCGCCCACCCAAAAGCCAGCGGCCTTGAGGTCATCGAGTGCACGGGCGATATTGGGAACCTGCGCGATAGGCAGATGCATGACGGCGCCGGCTGAGGTCTTGTAGCTGCCCACGGTCACGCCGGCGGCACGCTTGTTGGCGATGACGACGCCCGCAGCGCCCACGACCTCGGCGGAGCGCACGATGGCGCCAAAGTTACCGTCGTCAGTCACATGGTCGAGCACGATGACGAGCGCCGGACCGTCACCCGCGCGGTCGAGGATATCGGCGACATCGGCATAGGGGAAGTTGCCAACCTCGAGCGCGATGCCCTGGTGAGCGCCATGGCTCGACAGTGCGTCGAGCTGTGCACGCGGCACATACTTAATGCGGACACCAGCGGCATTGAGGTCGTCGACCAGGCGCGACAAGGCGGCATCGCGCTCCCCGCCCTCGGCAATGAGCGCGCACTTGATGGGAAAACCAGTGCGCAGCGCCTCGGCGGCAGCACGACGGCCTTCGATAAACTCGCCCTTGGGAGCCTGGACAGCGTCGCGGCTGCGATCGCGCTGCGGACGTGCGGCCTGGGTGCGATCGCGCTGGCCCTTGGGAGCGGCAGCGCGGTCATTGCGGCGAATCGGACGCGAGCCAGAAGCAGCCCGCTTGCCACCACGAGGCGCACGCTTGCGATTGTCGGCCATAAAGCGACCTCCTAAATACAACTATCAAACGAAACAAAATAAACGACCGCCCATGAATATTAATTCGGGCGGTCGGTACGGGTTTTCCAAGTGCCCGAGATTGCCGCGAAAGAGGAGCGACGCGTACTTGAGTACGCGAGCGACGGTTTGAACGGCAAGGTCGGGTGCTTGGGAAAACCGCGGGGATTAGAGAGATTTGATACGAGTGCCCGCGGCCGTATCCTCAATGGTGAGGCCCAAGTCCTTGAGCTGATCGCGGATGGCGTCTGCCAGATCCCAGTTCTTGGCGGCACGGGCCTCGGCGCGAGCCTCGAGAATCTTGGCAGCTGCCTCGTCCACATCGTCACCCGTGTAGGCAACTAGGCCGGCGGCAACGCCCAGCAGACCCAGCGGCAGCTCGACCTTGGGCTCGGGGAGCTCAACACCAAACGTGTCGAGCAGCTCGACCAGCGTGTCGGCGGCAGCAAGCGCGGCGGCCTTGTCGGCAGCATCGCCCGCCTGCTCCAGATACTGATTGCACTCGGTGACAAAGCCAAAGACGGCGCCCATGGCACCGGCGGTGTTAAAGTCGTCGTCCATGCACTCCTTAAAGGCGGCGCGAGTCTCGGCGGCCTTAGCGACAAACGCCTCGGCGGCAGCCTCATCGGCGTCGGCCGTCGCGTGGTTCGCAGCCCAACGCAGGTTCTCGACCGTGCCGGCGATACGCGTGAGCGAGTTCTCGGCACCCTCCAGGCGCTCCCAGGAGAAGTCGAGCGGCGAGCGATAGCTCGTCTGCAGCATCAGCAGGCGAAGGGCCGCGGCAGAGTGCTGCTCGAGCACCTCGGCCAGCGTAAAGAAGTTACCGAGCGACTTGGACATCTTCTCGCCGTCTACCAGCAGCATGCCCGTGTGCATCCACGTGTTGGAGAAGCCCTGGTGCCAGGCGCAGGTTGCCTGGGCGCACTCGTTCTCGTGATGCGGGAAGGCAAGGTCGGAGCCGCCGCCGTGGATGTCAATCGGGGTGCCCAGGTAGCGGTGCACCATGGCGGCGCACTCGGTGTGCCAGCCGGGACGGCCCTCGCCCCAGGGGCTCGGCCAGCTGGGCTCGCCAGGCTTGGCGGCCTTCCACAGGGCAAAGTCGAGCGGGTCGTTCTTGTCCTCGTTCTCCTCGATGCGCGCGCCCACCATAAGGTCGTCGATGTTGCGGCCCGAGACCTGGCCGTAGTTGGGGTCGCTGCGCACGGCAAAGTACACGTCGCCGTTATCGGCGGCATAGGCATGGCCCTGCTCGATAAGCGTCTTGATCATGGCGATCATGGGGCCGATCTCTTTGGTGGCGCGGGGACGCACATCGGGATCGAGCACGTTGGCAGCGCGCATGACGCCGATGAACTTGTCGGAGAACTCCGTCGCGACCTCGGCAGCCGTACGGCCTTGCTCGTTGGCACGCTTGATGATCTTGTCATCGACATCGGTGAGGTTCTGGGCGAACGTGACCTCGTAGCCGCTCGCGATGAGCCAGCGACGAATCACGTCAAAGCTGATGAACGTGCGGGCATTGCCGATGTGGATGTTGTCGTAGACCGTGGGGCCGCACACGTACATGCGGACCTTGCCGGACTCGATGGGCTGGAACTCTTCCTTTTTATGGGTAGCGCTGTTGTAGATACGCATTCGTTACTCCTTAACGGTTTTCTGTAGCAGGCAGACGGCCCAGGCGCCGATCCCCTCGCCCTGGCCTTCCCAACCGAGCTTTTCGGTCGTAGTAGCGGCGACGCCCACGTTTTCGATGTCAACGCCCAGAGCATGGGCAAGGTTGGCGCGCATGGCATCGCGGTGCGGGGTGATTTTGGGCTGCTGGCAGGCAATGGTGCAGTCGGCATCGACAAACTCAAAGCCCAGCTCGCGCGCATAGTCCATCACACGGGCAAGCAGCACCATCGAATCGGCACCCTCATAGGCAGGATCGGTGTCGGGGAACAGTTTGCCGATGTCTCCCCCGCGGCAGGCGCCCAAAATGGCGTCGGCCAAGGCGTGCGCGAGCACATCGGCATCCGAGTGGCCCAGCAGGCCGCGCTCGTAGGGAATGTCGACCCCGCCGATGATACATCGACGCCCCTCCACCAGACGGTGGACGTCGTAGCCATGGCCAATGCGCAGGTTACTGAACATGGGGAAGGTCCTCTCCCTCGGCCATGCGACCGAGCAGAATCGCGGTTACGGGACGCAAGTCCTCGGGTACCGTCACCTTAAGGTTGTCGCGTGGGCTCTGGACGCAGCGGACACGCCCACCCATGCGCTCGACCAGCGAAGAATCGTCGGTCCCGATAAACCCCTCGGCGATGGCTGCGGTGTGGGCGCGCTTCATGGCGTCGACGCTAAAGATCTGCGGCGTCTGTGCAGCCCAATAGAGTTCGCGCGGCGGCGTCTCAACGATATTATCGCCATCGACGATTTTGAGCGTGTCGATTGCGGGCTGGCCGCACACGACACCGTCGAGGGCGCGGTCGCTCACGAGCACGTCGATAGCGTGGTCGATGGCCTCGGTCGTAATGAGCGGACGAGCACCGTCGTGAATGGCGACGTATTCAAAGCCTGCCGGTACCGCATGCACACCGGCTCGGGTGGAATCCTGACGGGTATCGCCGGCATCGGCAAAGCTGATGGGCGTGTCATAGTCGAACGGGTCGATGGCCAGGCGGCGCATTTCGGCACGACGCTCGGCAGGACACACCACCACGATGTGGCCGACCTTGTCGCTCCGATCAAATGCGCGGATGGACCAGCTCATGAGCGGACGGCCCGCTACATTGACGAGCTGTTTGCCACCGGGGTTACCAAAGCGCTGGCCGCTGCCACCGGCAACGACCACGGCGCATACGGGCGCCATTATGCGTTCCCCTGTTTGGTGCCCTTCATGCGGTACAGGGAGTCCGCAAGAATGGCAGGGTTGTTGACGCCAAAGTCGCCCAGGCGCTCCGGATCCTCGCTGATGTCGTCCATGAGTTCCTGCAGCGAGCCGTACTCGTCGACAATCTTCTCGGCCACGCCGTCGCGCACGACGGACACGCGCGAAAGCGTGCGCAGGCCCAGCGGCGTCATGACAGAGTCCTCGTCCAGGTCGTCGTAGCCCAGAACCGCCGCCACATGCTGCGGGTCGGACAGGTCCTTGGGCGTCATACGGGCAAGCTCAGCGCGAATTTTCTCGGCGTTTGCCTCGGAGGAGTCACTCGCGTAGTCGCGGATCATCAGATCATACTCGGTATCCATACTGGAGCCGGCGAGCTGCTCGAGCTGCATCTGCACGAGCTTGCCCTGGTTGCCCAGCTTGACAATGCAATCCTTAAGCTCGGTCTTTGCCTGCTGCATGATCTCGAAGCTCGAGAAAATACCGGTAATGTCGGCGAGCGTAACGTAGTCGTCGAGCTCGAGGGCCGTCAGGCGCAGCAGGGAGCGATCGAGCGACTGACGGGTAGTCTGGAGCGTGGCGACGAGCTGGTTGACCGAGCTCATGATGGTGGTAACGGGCTGGATCTCGTAGCTCTTGCCGTGAACGTACACATTGACAACGGCACGACGGGCCGAGACCGAGATCACGATGGCATCCGTGAGCACCGACATGCGAGCGGCGGTGCGGTGACGCATACCCGTCTCGCTCGTGGCAAGCGAGGGATCGGGATTGAGGTGGAAGTTGGCGCGCAGGATCTGGGTGAGGTCGCCGTCGATGACGATGGCACCGTCCATCTTGGAGAGCTCGAACAGACGGTTCGAGGTGAACGAAATGTTGAGCGGGAAGCCGTCGTTACCGGCAGCGAGCACGTTTTCGGTGTCGCCGACGCAGATAAGGGCGCCCAGGTGACCGGCGATGATCATGTCGAGGGCGGTGCGGATCGGCTGACCAGGTGCCGTCAGGCGGATGGCCTGTTCCATACGCTTTTGCAGCTCGTTCTTATCCAAGGCATCGCTCCCATCGTATACGCTCCATAAACGCTAAATAGTTTCTCACGGTTTGTCCCCGCAGCAGCCACGAAATCCGATGCTTACAGAATGAGCGAACACCGCTTAGGTAGCTCATTTGGGACGGGGCTCTTTTAGCTGCTCATGTGGTAGCATCGGGTTTCATATAAATGAGGGAGTAGTCGTGTAATCGGGTTCGCCCGCAGAGAGGGAGCCAGACTATGGGACTCGCAGAGCTCGTGTTGCTCGCCGTTGGCCTTTCGATGGACGCCTTTGCCGTATCCATCTGCAAGGGCCTTGGCATGAAGAAGATCAACCTTAACGTCGCCGTGGTGCTCGGCCTGTTCTTTGGCGGCTTCCAGGCCGGCATGCCCGTGATCGGATGGGCGCTTGGCAGCCAGTTTATGGGCATCATCGGCCCCATCGACCACTGGATTGCCTTTATCCTTTTGGCCTTTATTGGCGGCAAGATGCTGTGGGAAGCCTTTACCGAAGACGAGGATGAAGGCGACGGCAAGGATGCCGAGAAGATTGACCTGGTAGAATACCTGATTCTCGCCATTGCCACCTCGATTGACGCCCTGGCCGTAGGCATCTCGTTTGCGGCGCTCTCGGTCGATATCGTTCCCGCTGTATCGCTTATCGGCGTCACAACGTTTATCTTCTCCGTCGCCGGCGTAGCGATCGGCCACACCTTTGGCGCGCGCTACGAAAAGCCCGCCACCATCGTGGGCGGCGTTGTGCTTATCCTTATCGGCCTCAAGATTCTGCTGGAACACTTAGGGTTTTTGGCGCTGTAAAACACCCTTCAAAACTAAACGTCCGTGCAAGGCCTCATGCAGAGTTTTGCATAAGGCCTTTTCATGCAGACTTTTGCATGTCATACTGATATGCAAAAGTCTGCACGTTAGGAGATCGCCGTGGATACCCTTCCCATCACCACACCGCGCCAAGCTGGTATCTATGTGCGCCAGGCACGCGAGTCACAGGGGATCACCCGTGCGACCCTCGCTAAAAAAGCCGGTGTTTCGGAGCGCCTGCTCGCATCGCTCGAGCTGGGAGATGCCACGGGCATTCGGCTCGACAAGTTGCTGGCGGTTTTCGGTGCTCTCGGACTGGTTCTCGTTGCTCAAGGGAATATCGCCGACACGAAACATGAGCAGCCAGCCGACGCCCCGCATGCCGATTTGCAACCTTGTAGCACCCCCAGGTGCCATCACGCTCAACGTCCCTCTCATAGCCACCGTCGCTGCGCCGCCATTCCGGTTCTTGCAGACGCCCCCTTTACGTCCGAGCTCTATGACAAGGCCTTCGCCGATTTCGCCATATCCAATCTCGGAGTCTCAATTGCCGCAAACGCATCTGCCCAAACCAAGCCCGAAGGGAGATAGCCAATGGCCAGAAAAACGCTTCGGACTATTATTTGCGGCGTACCCGCAGGAACGCTCATGCAAGATGAGAGCGGTCTAGTCAGTTTTGCCTACGATCAAGATTATGACGGGCCAGCCCTATCGACCAACATTCCCGTATCAAATCGCACATACGGCCAACAGGTCATGAATCCGTACTTGTTTGGCCTTCTGCCCGACAGCGAGGACCAACGAAAAGCGATTGCCGCCGAATTCGACGCCAGGCCCAATAATCCCGTTGCGCTGCTCAGCCATATCGGACTCGACTGTCCGGGCGGAGTGCAGTTTTGCGCCGAAGAAGATATCGACGCCGTCTTGCATCGCACTGGCGAATACCGCCCTATAGACGACCACGAGATTGCCTTGCGCCTCAAGTCGATCAGGGATGACCGCGAGGCATCGTGGATGGGCCTAGATGAAAGTTGGTCACTTGGAGGCAACCAGGGCAAGTTCGCGCTCGCGCTCATAGACGGTCGCTGGTGCGAATGCGTAGGTTCCTCGCCCACGACGCATATTTTCAAAAATGGCGTTATCGGATTTAAACTTGAAGCTCTTAATGAGTTTGTCTGCATGAAAAGCGCCCAGCGCGCGGGTATCGCAACGGCGAACGTTGAGTATCGCTTATTTGAGGACGAACCCGCCCTCATTGTTGAGCGCTATGACCGTGTGAAAGCCAAAGACGGAACAATCATGCGTCTACACCAGGTAGACCTCTGTCAGGCCCTTGGAGTGATGCCCGCTCAAAAGTACACGGCAGACGGCGGCCCGACCGCACGCGATATTCAGGAACTCCTCGTCAATACGAGCCATCATCAACTTAACCTGTATCTGTTTACGCAGATACTGTTCTTCAACGCCGTTATCGGTGCACCGGATGCGCATGCGAAAAACTATTCCCTGCTACTCGGAAACGGCGGCACGGCCATGATGGCTCGTATGTACGATGTCGCGTCGGGTTTGGCGTATGAGCGCATGCGCCGCCGGGCGCGCCTTGCCATGAGCGTTGGCGGCGAGAATCGCGTGGGGCGTATCGGACCCAACGCTATCCGCCGATACCATGGCGAGGGCGACCCCGCGCTGGAAGCGGCACTCACCGATGCTGGGCTAACCGAGAAGTTTTGCTTTGCGACCATGATGGACCTCGCCTACGAGGTACCCATTTGCATGGAAGAGGTCATGGACGAATACGCCGATCTGCCCGGCATGGCGGACCTGCGCGAACATATGCTCGGGCCCGTCCGCGAAAACTGCCAGCGCACCCTCGACCTCATCAAGGCGGATATGGGCTAGGTGTCCGTAATCTCCCATTTCCCAAAAGAAGAGAGGGGGCACCCGTCGCAAAAGACCGGGTGTCCCCTCTCGTAATGTCATTTGCAATCCGCTAGCACGTGGCTCGCACTGCTGCTAGCGCAATCTTTACGCAGCGAGGCGCTTGAGAACGTCGATGAGCAACTCGTAGAAGCGCTCGGCAGAAGCGAGCTCCATGCTCTCGTCCGGGGTGTGGACATCGGAGAGCGTCGGGCCCACGGCGATGGCGTCCAGGCCGTGCAGGGCCTCGGCAAACAGGCCGCACTCAAGGCCGGCGTGAATGGACTCGATGCGCAGCTCGGAGCCAAAGAGCTCGCGATAGCTCTCGACAAAGACGTCGCGGATCGGCGAATGCTCGGCATAGCTCCAGCCGGGATACTCGAACTCGAACTTGGCGTCGAAGCCCAGGACATCGGCCAGCATCTGCAGGCGGTCCTTGAACTCGTTCTGCAGCGAGGTGATCGAGGAGCGCGGGGACAGCATGATCTTGACCTGGTCGTCAGAGGTGGCAACCACGCCGATGTTGGAGGAAACCTCGACGGAGCCGTCGGTGGCGACGTTGCGGCGAATCACGCCGTTAGGGGCAAGACGCAGAGCGCGGATGAGAGCAAGCGCGGACTTCTGGTCCATGGCCTCGACCTCGGCGTCGTCGGCAATCTCGACGGTGCAGGTAAAGCCGGGGTCGAAGACCTCGAGCTCGGCAGTGACGTCGGCGATGATGCCCTTTGCGATCTGGGCCGCGGCCTCGGCGGCAGCGTGGTCGGCGTAAACCAGCTCGGCCTTGCACTCACGGTTGATGGCGTTGTCCTTAGTGCCGCCGTTAAAGCTGACGATGGCGGGCTCGCCGGCGACCATCAGGCGGTCGATGATGCGGGCCATGATGAGGTTGCCGTTGCCGCGCTCCAGGTTGATGTCGGAGCCGGAGTGACCGCCCAGCAGGCCGGAGATGTCGAGTGTGAGGGTGCTACCGGTCTTGCGCTCGCGCACGATGGGGCAGGTGTAGGTAACGACGACGCCGCCGGCGCAGCTGACGGTGGCAACGCCCTCTTCCTCGGAGTCGAGATTAATCATGGTGCGGGCGCTAATCTGGGACTTGTCAAGCGTCTCGGCGCCGACCAGGCCAGTCTCCTCGTCGGTGGTGAATACGCACTCGAGGGCCGGATGGGCAATCGAATCGTCGCTGAGCACGGTAAGCATAAGCGCGACGGCGATACCGTTGTCGGCGCCCAGAGTGGTACCGTTAGCGGTGAGGACGCCGTCCTTGACGACCAGGTCGATACCATCGGTCGTAAAGTCGTGCTCAACGGAGCCCAACTTGTCGCACACCATGTCGATGTGGCCCTGCAGCATCACGGTCGGGGCATTCTCGGCACCGGCAGATGCGGGCTTGCGAATGATGACGTTGTAGACCTCGTCCTGGTACACATCGAGGCCGCGCTCCTTGGCAAATGCAACCAGGAAATCGCTGATGCCTTTCTCGTTGCCAGACCCACGGGGGATCGCGCTGACCTCCTCAAAGAAATGGAACAGCTGGGCGGGTTCGTAGCCAGTAATCTTGTAGTCCATGGTGCCTCCTTGGCGCAACTGGTTAGACAATAAGACATGCGCCTTGTATATTCCCAGACTTCGTTTGCATAAACCAGTCGAAAACGCCGAGCGCCCTCGCATCATCGGCTAACGGTGAGGAAACGCCACTTTATCAAGATAAAGCAGCTTAGACGGGCCGCGCCGAAGGGACGTTGGACCCTTTAACCAACCTCAACGCTTGATCAACGTTTATGCATACGCCATTGGTATGTTTAATGAGATTTTTGTCCTCCGTCACGACGTAATCGGCATCAATGCGATTGGCGACGCCCAGCATCAGGTCGTCCTCAAAGTCGTTGTGATGATACTTGAACACAAAGGAGTCGAAGACCTCGTCTGCACCGACCGAGGCAATAATCGACTTTTGCCGAATCAGGCGAACACACGCCCACGCTGTCTCGTCGGCACCGGCGATGGTTTCGGGAGTGAGAGCCCCCTCACGGCGGGCGTCGGCCTTCATCGTCCTTCCCAGAATGTAATAGACGTCTTTGACAGACAGGGAGGACGAGAAGAGGACGATATCCTCCGCTTCCGCCGCGCGAGAAAGGAGCTCGACTATCGGCCTGGTCGCATTCGTACGAGCGAGAAAGTAATCTAGCCAGACGTTCGTGTCGATCAACAGCTTGAGCACACGTTTCGTTCCGACGCCGCTCATAATTCGATCCAATCGCTGAATCTCTCGCTCATCATTTGATCGTATAACTCGTCGTAATCAAAGGCCTCATCGGGGCTCGGCCTCTGAATCGAGAACCGCTCATAAAAATTCGAAATTAACGCAGCCCCTTCCGAGACGCGGGACGAACTCGCCTTCGATCGTATGTCGTCAGGCAGGACTTCGTCATCATTCTTTTTTTCGACGGGCATATGACCGTTCTCGGTCAAGTACTGCCACAGCTCCCTCACAGCTTGTGACGGCGTCATGCCAATATGAGTCAGTACGGCGTCTCCTGCCTCTTTGAGCTGGCGATCTATACGCACGTTCATCTGAACTGGCCGCGTGTCGAGTATTGATGTAGGCATATCAACTCCTTTGCTATACTGAATCTCAATTTCAGTATAGCACGGCAGATTGAAGCACATTTCAATAGAAACGGGGGCGCCTCCTTATCGGAAACGCCCCCGTTATACAAGGTATGTTTAATCCCTACAGCGCGCCGGAACCGGCTTGCATCATGCCGCCGGGGCCCGAGGTCACGCCGCCGCTCACGGGCGCGGCGTTGCCGGTGTGCGGTGCCGCCGGGGCGGTATCGCCACCGAGCGTGCCCGCCGGACGCGGTGCCGGGATCTCGCCCGTGCCGTGGCTAAAGACAAACTTGCCATCGGCCACGTCGCACAGGACGGTATCGCCCTCGCCCCACTCGCCGGCCAGAAGCTCCTCGGACAGCGGGTCCTCGATGAGCTTTTGGATGGCACGGCGCAGCGGACGCGCACCGTTGGTGAGGTCGGTGCCCTCGGCCACGATCTTGTCGTAGGCCGCATCGGTGAGCTTGATGTTCATGCCGTTGGCAATCAGACGCTGACGCAGGTCGTCCACCAGCAGGTGAGCGATCTTGGTGAGATTCTCGCCCGAGAGCTTCTTGAACACCACGATGTCGTCGATACGGTTGAGCAGCTCGGGGCGGAACAGGCGCTTGAGCTCGCCCATCGCGCGACCACGGATCTCACTCGACGTGAGACCCTGCTCGCCGGTGGTGCCAAAGCCCACGCTCGCATCCTGCGCAATCTCGCGGGCGCCCACGTTGGACGTCATGATGATCACGGTGTTGCGGAAGTCGACCGTTTTGCCCTGGCTATCGGTCAGGCGGCCCTCCTCCAGCACCTGCAGCAGAATGTTGAAGATATCGGGGTGCGCCTTCTCGATCTCGTCGAACAGCACGACCGAGTACGGGTGACGACGAACGGCCTTGGTGAGCTGACCGCCCTCGTCATGGCCAACGTAGCCCGGGGGGCTACCGATAAGCTTGGAGACCTCGAACTCGCTGCCGAACTCCGACATGTCGAAGCTGATGAGCGCGTCCTTGCTGCCAAAGAGATACTCGGCGAGCGTCTTGGCGAGCTCGGTCTTGCCCGTGCCGGTGGGGCCCAGGAAGATAAAGCTGCCGCCGGGGCGACGCGGATCCTTGAGCGGCGAGCGACTGCGGCGCACGGCCTTGGCAACGGCCTCGACGGCCTCGTCCTGGCCGATAATGCGGGTCTTGAGCACGCTTTCGGCCTGTAGCAGGCGACGGCTCTCGCTCTCGGTAAGCGAGGACACCGGCACGCCCGAGGTCACGGACACGATATCGGCGATCTGACTCACATCGATGGTGAGCGGGCTGGCGTCGAGCTCGGCGGTCCAGGCGGCCTTGGCCTCGGCGAGCTCAATCTCGGCGGCCTTCTGCCGCTCGGTAATCTCGGCGGCCTTGTTCATGTCGTCGCTCTCGGTGGCCTCCTGTGCGGCAGCCTTGAGCTCCTCGACGCGATGCTCGGCCTCGCGCACCGGCTCGGGCGCGCGATTGGCGGCAATGCGGGCGCGGGCACCGGCCTCGTCAATGAGGTCGATGGCCTTATCGGGCAGGAAGCGATCCTGGATGTAGCGGTTGGAAAGGTTCGCGGCGGCCTCGATAGCACCCTGCGTATAGCGCACATGGTGGTGCTCCTCGTAGCGCGGCTTGAGCGCGGTCAGGATCTTGACCGTGTCCTCGACGCTCGGCTCCTCGACATCGATGGTCTGGAAGCGACGCTCGAAGGCCGGGTCCTTGGTGAGGTACTTGCGGAATTCCTCGGCCGTGGTGGCGCCGATAATCTGGAAGGCACCGCGCGCGAGCACGGGCTTAAGCATAGAGCTCGCGTCGATGGAGCCCTCAGCAGAACCGGCACCGATGATGGTGTGCATCTCGTCGATAAACAGGATGACGTCGTCGGCTTCGGTGGCCTCTTGGATCACGTTCTTGAGGCGCTCCTCAAACTCGCCGCGATACTTGGCACCCGCCACGAGGCCCGGCAGGTCGAGCGTCCAGATATTCTGGTTCATGAGGTTCTCGGGCACGTTGCCGGCTGCAATCTGCTGAGCCAGGCCCTCGACGATGGCCGTCTTGCCCACGCCGGGGTCGCCCAGAATGAGCGGGTTGTTCTTGGTGCGGCGCGAAAGGATCTCCATCATACGCTGGACTTCCTTTTCGCGACCAATTACAGGGTCGAGCTCGCCATCGCGCGCCTTCTGCGTGAGGTTGGTCGCGAACTGCTTAAGCGTATCGGTGCCACTCCCCTTTTGCTGAGAGGCATCCGAGCCGCTAAAGAACGGCAGGCCCGCACCGGGACGCCCGGCACCGGCGCCGGCGAGCGGACGCTTCTTGTCCTGGTCCTTGGCAGTGAGTTTCTCGATAGCCTTTTTGATAGAGGCGGACGACACACCCAGGCGCATGAGGATGTCCATGGCCATGCCGTTGCCCTCTTCGACGATGCCGATCAGCAAGTGCTCGGTCGACACGTAGGTCTGGTTATTCTCACGCGCCACGCGGAATGAACGCTCCATAACGCTAATGACGAGCGGCGTAAAGGCGAGCTTGGCCGCCTCGGTCTCCTCGCTGGGCTCGGGGACCGTGGTCTGGACCTCTTTGAGAGTATCCATGATGTCATCGTAGGAGATGTCGAGTGAACGCAGTGCCTCGGCGGCAATGCCCTCGTCCTCCTTGGCAAGCGCGAGCAGCAGGTGCTCGGTGCCCACCTTATTTGAATGAAGATCGAGCGCCTCCTGCTTGGCCATCGACATGACCTTGCGCGCTCGATCGGTAAATCTATCTAACATGCTCGTTTCCTTACATGAGTTCATCGAAATCAAAACGCCCGCCCGTCGGCGGCGCTTTTGTCTCTTTACCCACAGGTTGTCTATGTTAACAGCTGGAGGAATATCTATAAACCCGGCTCACATGAATGCAGGTTATGACCGCATCGCGGGACTCACCGCGCGATGCGCGACAGGCGCCCCGCAAGAGAAACCCTAGGCGTCTTTCACCACGTCGGGACTCGTCTCACGCGATGCGCGATAGGCATCGGCCTCCTTGGAGACGCGTTCGAGCAGCTCGGATGTATCGACGCCCTCGACTTGCGCGACCGTTTCCACCGTCTGCATGGCGACCGCCCTCAGGTACGCGCACGCGCTGTCCCCCAGCTGCTCGAGGTCTATCTCCTCGCCGCCCTCCCGGGCAAAGCCGACCGCCATCACAAAGTCCATGATGCCCGAGACCAGAAAGCCCACCGCAAAGCTCGAATCCGCCTTGAGCTCTTCTCCGTCGGGGTGGACGATCTCTCTCACGCGGTCGATGATGATCGTATGGATGCCCTGCACGACCTGCTCGGCGGCACCCGCCCTCATGGTGATGACGATGCGCCGCAGCAGGCAGCGGACGTCGCGCCGGTCGAACGCCGAAAGGTCGCCCTCGCTCGAAAAATGCCAGAGGGCATCGGTGATGAGCTCGTTATCCTGCAGCAGTTGGGCTATGGCGATGGCGACGAGTTCATCGAAATCGTGAAAATAGTAGTAAAACGTTCCGCGATTGCACCGGGCGGCGCGGGTCACCTCGCCAACCGACAGCTCGAAGATGCTGTTGTTCTCGATGAGCTCCCAAAACGCCTCGATGATACGGGTGCGTGCATCGGGCGCATCGGCGTCCTTACGCGGTCTCGCCATGCGCCTCACCGCACCCCTGCGCCTTGGCGTTCATGATGAGCATCTGAAGACGGTTCTCCACGTTGGCGAAGCTCACGTCGGGATCGTAGTCGAGCGGCAGGAACTGCGCCGTGGGATACTGCTCCTTGAGCGCATGGATGAGCCCGCGCCCCACGACATGGTTGGGCAGACACCCGAACGGCTGCAGGATCACGAAGTTGCGGCAGCCGCGCTTGGCGTGCTCGAGGATCTCCGCCGGAATCAGCACGCCCTCGCCCGCATCGAACGTATGGTGCAGGATCTTATCGCTCGCGCGCACGAGCTCGGGCATGCGCGTCGGCGGCTCGTAGAGCGGGCTCGCCGCGCCCAGGCGGTCGCAACGGTCGTGCGCGAGCTCGAACAGGTTGTCCGCCGTGGCGTACCAGGCCTTTTCGGGCAGCGACAGGTCGACGTGGAACTCGCGCGACTGCGCATGCTTGTAGAAATAGGTCTTGCGGATCACGTCGGTCATGCGCGCCTCGATGACCTCGAGCCCGTTGTCCTCGAGGTAGCGCTCGATCTCGTGGTTGGCGCCGAGATGGAAATTGAGCAGGTACTCGCCCACGATGAGAACGGTCGGATGCGGGTTCGAGCGGTCGTACGGAACGGCGTCCATGATCGCAAGCGCGCGTTTGAAGCCCGTCGCCTGGCCTCTCAGCCCGGAGCGCTCCATGCCCTCGATAACCTCATCGAGCGCGCGGTCGAACGCAGCGTCCGCCGCGCCCTTCTCGAGCTCGTAGGGACGGATGCGCCTAAGCATGGCCTCGAGGGTATCGATCATGGGAAGACCGTAGGCGATCTGGATGCTCGGGCCAAGGCCGAGCTTGAAGCCCGGATGCGCATTGTGGGCATCGACGTCGTCGTTGGTGAGCACCGGGACATAGTCGTATCCCGCGTCGTCGAGCGCGCGGCGCAGCAGGGGCATGTAGTGCGTCAGGCGGCAGTCGCCGATATACTTGCCAGTCACCACGGCGACGTCGTGCGGGTCGTACTTACCGCTCTCGAGTGCCGCGAGCGCCTCGCCGATCACGATTTGCGCGGGGAAGCAGATGTCGTTGTGCACATAGCGTTTGCCCAGGCGGATGGCATCCTCGCGCCCGATATCAAGGGCCTCGGCGCGCACGCCCTGATTGCGCATCGCCGCGGTCATGAGCCTGCAGAACGCATGGGAGGTGTTGGGGACCAGCGCGATCTTGTCGTGCCGGTCGCGCTTGGTGTACTTGACCTTATACGGGTCGTCGAGCGGATGGACCGCGTGCACCCGGGCGCCCTCGGCACGCTCCTCCGCGCGACGACGGTTGACCGACTCGATAAACGAACGCACGCGAATGCCCATGGGACCGGCGACGTCGCTCTCATCGAGCTTGATCATCATCGGAACCTTGGAGCCCATCTCGCCCATCATGCGCGCGATCTCATCGGTGAGATACGCATCGTGGCCGCAGCCGAAGCTGCCCATCTGCACGAGCTCGAGCTCGGGCGTCGATGCGACGATGACCGCGCACGACAGCATGCGCGCATGGTAGTTGTTCACGATGTCGATGCGGCTGTTGGAAAGATCGACGTTGCAGACCCCCGGCACCGCATCGGGCGTCAGCACGGGGATGCCGCGCTCAGAGAAGAGCTTGGGCAGCCCGTGGTTGACCAGCGGGTCGTTGTGGTACGGGCGCGAAGCGATCACCACCGCGTAGCCGCCGTCCTCGCGCACGTTCTCGAGCACCTGCCTGCCGCGCAGCTGCAGCTGGTTCTCAAACGTCTGCTGCGCGCGGTCCGCCTGCTCGGTCGCCTTGGCAACCAGGTCGGCATCGATATCGAAGGTCTCCTTGCACCACGCCTTGAGCTGGCGGTTTCGGTCGCCCTCGTCGTACCAGTGGAACAGCGGCGTATCGAACGGAACGCCGAAACGCTCCTCCGGGTTATCGGAATTGCGCATCACGTAGGGGTATCCCTTTACGACGGCGCACATCCACTCGCTGGTAGAGGCGGTGTTTTCGGTGGGCACCGTCGTGATGATGGGCATGAAGATGCGGTCGACGCCGGCGTCGACGAGATTGCGGATGTGCCCGTGGACGAGCTTGGCCGGGAAGCACACGGTGTCGGATGTGACGTGCGCCAGACCGCGCTCGTACATCGCCTTGGTGCTGCGTCCCGAGACGCGCACCTTAAAGCCGAGCGTGCTGAAGAACGTCGACCAGAACGGCATGGTGTCCCAGAACTCGAGCACACGGGGAATGCCGATCGTGACATCGCGCCCCCCGCAGACGGGAACCGTGGGGCACGACTCGAACAGCAGCTTCTCGCGGTCGACAAAGAGATTGGGGGCAGCCGCGGTCCGGTCGCGCCCCGTGCCGGGTGCCTGTGCCTCGCAAGCACCCTGCGGACGCAGCTCCTCCGCCGCGGGAACCTCGCGCACGAGCTCATCCCATGAGATGGCGCCGCCGCGCGGGCAGCGATTGCCCGTGACGTAAAGCGAGCCGTCGCCAAATGCCACGACCGCGCGCTGGCAGCGGTTGTTGCACCGACGGCAGGTAACGCCGCCGAACTCGCGATGCTCGAAGCGCTCCACGGCATCGAGCCCGATAAACGACGTGCCGGCGTCGCCCTTGCGGCATTCCTCGCGCGCGAGCAGGGCGATACCGATAGCGCCCATCAGCCCCGGGTGGGGCGCACGCGTGACGGGTTTGCCCAGATACTGCTCGAATGCGCGCAGCACCGCGTCGTTTCGGAACGTGCCGCCCTGGACGACGACTTTGTCGCCCAGACGGTTGAGATTTGAAACGCGAATGACCTTGGTGAACACGTTCTCGATAATCGAACGGCAGAGACCGGCCATGATGTCGCCCGGACCCTTACCGCGCCGCTGCTCGGAAACGACGCTGCTGTTCATGAACACCGTGCAGCGGCTGCCGAGAACGGCGGGAGCTTTGGACGAAAATGCCTCGGTCGCGATATCCTCAACGGCTATTCCGAGGTTTTTGGCAAAACCCTCGAGGAACGAGCCGCAGCCCGCAGAGCACGCCTCGTTGACGACGATATCGGTCAGCACGCCGTGGTTGAGCCAGATGGCCTTCATATCCTGTCCGCCGATGTCGAGCACGAAGGTCGCATCGGGAACGCATGCGCACGCGGCGCGGGCGTGCGCGACCGTCTCGACCGTATGGTAGTCGGCGTGGAACGCGCGCGCGAATAGCTCCTCGCCGTATCCCGTGGTGCCCACGGCATCGATCGCAAGCGTGACTCCCGCTGTCTCCCAGCGGTTCTTCAAGCTGACAAGACCCTGTTGGGCGACGTCGAGCGGTCTGCCGTTATTAGACGCGTAGAACGAATCGACAAGCTCACCCGCCTCATCGACCAGGGCGAACTTGGTCGTCGTGCTCCCCGAATCGATACCGAGCGCCACACGCACCGTCTCTCCGGGCGCATACGCATCCGGACCCTTTGCCGGCGTCTCTTTGCCATGGCGTGCCGTAAAATCCGCCTGCTCGTCAGGTGTGGCAAAAAAGGGCTGGGCAAGACGTCCCTCCCCGCTTGCGGGCGCGACCGTCTCGAGCTTATCCAGCCGGACAAAAGCGTCGGGAAGGTCGATCGGTTGGGACGATGCGAACATGTCGGTCAGCGACAGGGCGGCACCGCGCGCGACCATGATCTGCGGATCGCGCGGGACGATAACCTGATCGTCCGATAGATTCAGTTGCTCCCGGAACACGCGGACCAGCGTGGGGTTGTAGGCGAGCGTACCGCCCTCGAAGATTACCGGCGGCTCGATGTCGATACCCTGGGCCAGACCGCCGATCGTTTGGCGGGCGACCGCGTGAAGCGCCGAAAGCGCCAGGTCGGTGGTAGGAATGCCCTCGTTGAGCAGCGGCTGGATATCGGTCTTTGCGTACACGCCGCAGCGGCCCGAGACCTCGTGGACGGTCGTTCCCCGGCTTGCGAGCTGCTCGAACTCGCCCGATTCGGTGCCGACCCCCATGAGCTTTGCCATCTCGTCGATAAATGCACCGGTACCGCCTGCGCACGAGCCGTTCATGCGCATGTCGGCAACCTCGATGTCTCCCTTATCGTTGGTGCGGAAGAAGATCATCTTGGCGTCTTGGCCGCCCAGCTCGATGGCGCAGCGCGTCTGCGGATAGAACCTGCTGATCGCGAGCGCGTTGGCGACCACCTCCTGAACGTACGAGGCGCCCAGCGCGGTCGCGATATCGCGCGCACCCGAGCCGGTCACCGCAACGCGCAGCGACTCATGGGGAAAGCGCTCGGCGAGCTCGCCGAGCATGGCGCGCACGCTCGCTGTCTGACACGCCCCGTGGCGGCGATATCCCCACCACGCCTCGGTCATATCCTCGTGCATCGCGTAAACTTTGGTCGTCGTCGACCCTACGTCCAGTCCTACTAGCAACGCCATAATGCTCCGTCTCTCGCATTTTTCCTGCTAGAGATATACCACTCTACGTAATACAACAGACTGTTGTATTTAAACTCCGTATAAAAAGCGGCTGCCGAAACGCTTCAGCAGCCGCCGAATGCACCAACAGATTGTTCTGCGCGCTAGCACGTCGGGCAACGGAGCAGCACGGGCCCTCCGGTCACGCGCACCGCTCACGCCCGCGATGTCGCCGAGAGAGCTATCCACGCTTAGGGCTCCAACCAAGCAAGTCGCCCGCGCTCAGCAGATCCCTAAGCGAGCTACTCGCACTCAGGAGCCATAGCCTGCTCCAAGAGCTCGGCATGCTCCTCCTTGAAAACCGTCCCCACAGGGAAGGCGCGACGGAAGACGAAGTGGGAAATCGGACCGGCTACCAAAAGGTTCCACGGCAGCGCCATCACAAAATTATGACGCTCCTATTTGGCAAGGTGTTTTTTAGAATCCATTTTGCGCTCGGCCTCGAACGCCTGCCTGTCCCAATCGAGCGGGAGCCCCGCCTCGACCCACGCCTCGTAGGCCCTCCTTATTGGCTTGAGCTCCCTTTGGCCCCTCTCCAGCATCGAGATGTACTTCTCGCTGGTGCCCAGTATGGACGCCGCCCTCACCTGGCTGACCTTCGCCGCGCGCCTGGCCGCCACGAGCTCCGAGGCGTCCTCGGGCCTCCTGATCTCGTGCGGGCGCATCAGCGCCCGGTACGCCTCCCTGGCCACGTAGCGCTTGAGGCACCTCATGACCTCCCTGTCGCTCTTCCCCCGCGCCCTGGCCCTCTCGGCGTACTCGGCGGTCTCGGGGTCGCGCATGACCCTCTGCCTCGCGATCTCGTGCAGCGCGCTGTTCGCCTGCCGGTCGCCGCCCCTGTTGAGCCTGTGCCTCACGGTCTTGCCGCTCGAGGCGGGGATGGGGCAGGCCCCGCATATCGCCGCGAACGACGCCTCGGAGCGCAGCCTGCCCGGGTTGCCCCCGGCCGCGACCGCGAGCTTGGCCGCGCTCACGGGCCCGCACCCGTACATCGCCAGCAGCGCGGGGCAGTTCTCCTCCAGGGACGCCTCGATCGCGCGCTCCATGTCGAGCGCCGCGTCGCGCGCCGCCGCCCACAGGTCCGCCAGCGCTCCGAGCGCGGCGCCCAGCGCGCCCTCGGAGCGCACGGAGGGGAGCTCCTCCATCAGCCTCGGCCCTCCCATGCCGCGGAACCTCGACCTGAGCCCCTCCGGCGCGGTGGTGAGCAGAGACCTCGCGGTGTTGATCGCCGAGGTCCGCGCCTTCACCGCCCCGGAGCGCGCCGCGAGCATGCAGCGCACCCCGTCGACCCACCCGTCCTGGCTCTTGGGGGTCCCGAGCCTGGAGCCGGACATCGCCGCGCGGGCGGCCCTCTCCGCGTCCGCCTCGTCGCACTTCCCCTGCCCCGGGCGCCTCCTCTGCGTCCTCGCCGGGGAGAGCGCCTCGCGCACGGGCACCCCCAGCGACGCGAGGTGCCTGGTGAGGCCCGCCCCGTAGGACGACGTCCCCTCCATCGCGACGCAGGCCGGCTCCCCGGCCGCCGCGATCGCCCCGGCGAGCGCCTCGTAGCCCGCCGCGTCGGCGGGGAACCGGCGGGACAGGACCTTGCGGCCCCTCCAGTCCAGGACGCACAGCCAGTGCGAGTCGGCGTGGGTGTCGACCCCGCAGAAGACCGGCCCGCGGGCGCCGGGTGTCGATTCGGCTCTCATGTCTCGCTCCGTTCTTTCCGTGCTCGCCTGGACCGGGCAGACGGCACACTGACGGGGCGCGATAGAATGCGGTTGTTCGGGTCCGCGGTATCGCTCCATGCTCCTATTAGGTCATGCGGCGGTCTCGGCTCGCCGCGGCCCGCGCGGGACATGTCAGGAAACGAGGGCAGCCCCGTGGGCGCCAGCGGAATGTGGGGTCACCGCGCGGTCCGCATCTGATGGTGTCGACGTCAATGGTATACGGGTGCATCATCGACGTCTTCAATACAGAAGATATCAGTGCGGAATGTTGACGAGCCACATCATCGGCAGCGCCTGCAGATTGGCAAGCGGGCCGCCGGGCATATGGAACAGGCCTTCGCACGCGCCGTAGAGCGACATGATGATGACCATGGGAACGACCATGCAGGAGCTGACGGCGAGCGTCATGGCGAGCGGCGAGCTCTTGCCCGGAGTGACCAAGTACTTAAAGGCGAAACCCTTGGCAAGCGGGCTGGCGACGAACCGGTCGCAGCACACGGCAAAGATATAGGCAACGGGGAAGCCGAGCCACGCAGCGGCAACGACCTCGCCGTTGATGGCCCCGTGCTGCAGGGCAACGTTGTAGATGCTCATCCAGAGCACCATGCAAAAGCACATGATAAAGGTGAACAGCAGGCTCTCTCGTTTGTTGATAGGCATAAAGGGCATGGTCCTTTCTGTGTTGCGCCGCGGCGCACAACAAAAACGGGCGGGCGAGATGGAGCTGTTGGGACTTCATCTCGCCCGCCCGTGGTACGCGCGTCTGCGACTACTTATGTGGTGGAACCAGCCTAGCACGAAACGCATGCGCTTCGTAAGCGTTGAGTTTATGAAGATGCAGGGCACCGATAATCCCCCGACCCCATAAGTTGCGGTGGAATACGGACTGTTTTGACCCTTTAAGCAGCAATTCAGTCCCTATTTCACCGCAACTCATTTGGTGCAAAGTAACCTGTCCCCCTTGTACCAATTAGCTGGTGTGGCGCCAGCGAGGGTCGGTGAGCGTACGCGCCACACCCAGACCAACGGGCAAAAACGCCACGATGAGTACTGCACGCACAAACCAGCCGAGCATATTGACCGTATCGAAGGTGCACATGTAATACATCGAGCGATACAGATACAAGCCCGGCACCATAATGACAATCGATGGCACCGTGAGGGCGATACGCGGGTAGGTGAGCTTGATTTCGGCTAAGCTCGCGAGCAACCCCGATACCAGTGCGCCGATAAACGCTGCTGCCTCGGGAGGCATACCTGTGCCCAGGCCCAGGAAAGGAAATATCGTCGGCGCATCGACGAGCGTAAGGCGCAAGGTATTGGACACAGCGCCGATGAGCCCTGCCGCCGCTGCCATCTTTACCGGGCTGTTGAACATAACCGAGAAGCCAAATACACCGATAAAGCTCATCAGTATGCGCAAGAGCGTAAGAGCCAACGGTGAGAGGCCGAGCGGGGCGAAGTCATCCGGCGCCAGTCTGTCTCTTATACACATCTGACGCTGCCGACGAATAGCCTTGTGTA
>CABSNX010000003.1 GCA_902479205.1 uncultured Collinsella sp.
GTCGGCAGCGTCAGATGTGTATAAGAGACAGGCCCAGTGCAACGACCAACACGACAGTGCAGGCTGCGCAGACAGGGACGTGCGCGCGTGCCCAGTTGGCGGGCGTGGTGGTGCCATCGCGGAATTCGGCGACAGTGCGGCCGAAGGCGCCCTTCCTAAACGGTGTTTCGATAAAGCGATAGGAGCACTCGGCTACGGCGACCACCACAAGTACCTGCAAGATGTACTGCCACCAGGGCGTATCGCTGATGTTGGCGACCGGGTTCATAAGCAGCAGCAGTGGATAGTGCCACAGATAGATACTGTACGAGCGCTTGCCAACCCACACGAGCGGCTCGGCGGACAGCGCGCGGGCAACCATTCCCTGGGGCTGCACGCAGGCCGCGATGACCATGAGCGTGAGGATGGAGCATAACAGCGTGCCGCCGCGATACTGAAACGCGGTGTAGCCGTTGGTGAGCGCGACCATGGCGGCAAGGCCAGCCAGGCCCACGACACCCAACACATCGATGGACGCGGGCGAGGACCAAAAGCGTACGAGGGCGCTCGGCTGTGCCGGGGCGGTCTCGGCTGATTCGTCGACCTTCTTGTCAGGCTTGCCCTCGGCGTTCTTGCCATGCTTGGCGGCGCCAGCCAGGCGATTGAGTCCCAAACGATGAGCGAGACGCACCGGCGCCAGGTCGCGATCGGGGATAAAGGCCATCCAGGCACCCAGCAGCAGCGAGAACACGCGGGTGTCGGTGCCGTAGTACACGCGGCTGGGGTCGGCGGCAGGGTTGTAAAGCACCATCATGGCGAGGGCGGATGCCGCGGCAAGGCCCAGAACCACGCGGCGCGTGTTGGGCTTGCTCACATGCATGGATACCATGGCAAACAGCAGTGGCGGCCAAATCAGGTAGAACTGTTCCTCGATGGCAAGCGACCAAAAGTGCGTGAGCGGCGAGGGGTCGCCCAGAGCATTGAAGTACGAGACGTTTTGGGCAATCTGCCACCAGTTGTTGAAGAACAACAGCGACGGCAGGATGTCGGGGCGCATCTTGGTGAGCATCACGTGGTTAAAGATGGTGCACAGCGCGCAGGTCACGAACACTACCGTTACCACGGCGGGGACCAGGCGACGGATGCGGCGAATCCAGAAGCTCTTAAGATCGATGCGGCCGGTCTTAGCGACTTCGTTGAGCAGCAAGCGCGTGATCAGATAGCCCGAAAGCACAAAGAAGATCGTGACGCCGAGCAGGCCGCCCTGAGCCCACGTGAGGTTGAGGTGATAGAGCACCACTGCGACGACGGCAAGCGTGCGCAGGCCGTCGAGGGCGGGGATATAGCGAGATTTGGGGCGCGTGGGCGCCTGTTCTTTTGCGGCGCTGTTGGTGCGGTCACCCTTGTTGGCGGGCACGCGATGAGAGTCTGCGGCGCGGCGCGGCTCGGTGGCTTGTCGGTTAGCGCGCGAACGTTCGTGCGGCGCTCGTTGATCGCTCGCGTGGCGTGAGCTGCGTGAGCTCGATCGCGGGAATTGTTCCATAAAACTTCATCCAATGACGAGAATAATCAGCACGCCTTCATTGTAACCGCCTGCTCCTGTGAATGCTTGCTGCCGGCGCAAGCTCAAGTGCGCGTCCACATCAAAGTGAACTAAAGTTATAGAGGCGCGAGAGCGCACGATTGACGGCCAACAGCGGGCGCAGAGCCCGCGGACTAGGAGGTTTCCATGGCAGATTGCGGCATCGTTGCGGTGTTCGGCAGCATGAACATGGACCTTTCGGTGGCGTGCGAGCGCATGCCGCGTGCGGGCGAGACCGTCGGCGGCAGCGGATTTATCAGCAATGCCGGCGGCAAGGGCGCCAACCAGGCCGTAGCTGCCGCGCGTATGGGCGCGTGCACGCACATGATCGGCGCGGTCGGCTGCGACGCATTTGGCACGTCGCTCGTGGCGGGGCTCCAAGACGCCGGCGTGGACTGTGGCTTTGTAGCGCGTCGCGGTGACGTGGAGACGGGAACGGCGACCATCATTCGCTGCGAGGGCGACAACCGCATCGTGCTGTCGCCGGGCGCCAACCATGCGCTTGCGGGCGAGGACGTTGCCTGCGCGCTGAGACGTCTGGTGACCGATGAGCTCGACGGCGACGCCAGCGAGGTTGCCCCGGCTGCCGGAAGCGTCTTTATCGCCCAGGGCGAATGTGACCTTGCGGCGACTGCCGAGGCGCTTGTTTGCGCTCACGAGCTGGGGTTCTATACGGTCTTTAATCCAGCGCCTGCCTGTGAGTTGCCTGCGGAGGTCTGGTCTGCAGTCGACCTGGTCTGCCCCAACGAGACTGAGTGCCAGGTGCTGACGGGCATCTTGCCCGCGGATGATGCGAGCTGCGTCGCGGCGCTCAATGCCCTGCTCGCCAAGGGTGCCGGAGCTGCGGTCATCACGTTGGGCGGCGCCGGGTCGGTTACGCTTGGCGATGACGGCGAGCCGCTGCGCATGCCGGCGCTTTCGAGCACGGTAGTCGATACCACGGCCGCCGGCGATACGTTTATCGGTGCGCTTGCCGCGGCTCGTCTGGAGGGCCTGCCGCTCTTTGAGTGCATGGCGGCGGGTGCACGCGCCTCGACGGTGACGGTGTCGCGCTTGGGCGCGCAGCAGTCGATTCCCACGCGCGCCGAAGTTGAGCGCGTGTTTGATTTAGACGATTTAGTACAAGACGGAGAAGCGGAGTAGAACAATGGCAATCAAGAAGCTGATCCTTGATCTGGATATGGGTGTGGACGATGCGATGGCGCTTGCCTATGCCATCGCGAGCCCCGAGGTTGAGCTCGTGGGCATTACCACGTGTTTTGGCAACGTGCGCGTCGACCAGTCGGCGCATAACTGCCTGGCGGTGCTCGACCTGTTGGGTCGTCCCGAGGTGCCGGTGTACCTGGGTGCCGACCGTCCTCTGCAGGCGACTGAGCCCTATACGCCGCCGGCGTCCACCGCGCTCATTCACGGCAAGAATGGCATCGGCGGCGCGAGCGTGCCCGCATCGCCCTACGAGCCGGTAGGGGCGACGTCTGCCGACGGCAACGCTGCGGTCGATTATCTGATCGATGCCGCGCGCACCTATGGTCCCGATCTGGTCTACGTAGCGACCGGCCCGCTCTCCAACCTGGCGCTTGCCCTGGAGCGCGATGCGGCGGCGGTGATGTCTATCGGCCGCGTGGTGGTAATGGGCGGTGCCCTGACCGTGCCCGGTAACGTGAGTGCGGGTGCCGAGGCCAACATGGCAAGCGATCCCGAGGCGGCCGATGCCGTGCTGCGCTCGGGTCGCAAGCTCACCATGGTGGGTCTGGACGTGACGCATCGCGTGGTGCTCACGCGCCGCGACATTGCCGGCTGGACGGGCTCGGGCACCATGGCGGGCTGCGCATTTGCGAGCATGGTCGAGCATTACATTGGCTCGTACGAGATGAACGCACCCTACCTGGGTGGTTGTGCGCTGCACGATCCGCTAGCCGTTGCCGTGGCGATTGACCCCACGCTCGTGGGTGCGCTCGGCTGCAATCTGCGTGTTGATCTGCTGGGCGAGTATCGCGGCCGCACCATTTGCGATGAGCACCGCCTGTCCGATCCGGACAAGAGCGCACTCGTGGCGCTGACCGTCGACGCCCCGCGCTTCCTGTCCGAGTTCAAGACGCGCATGGCCCGTGTCCTTGGCTAAGTTGTCTTTTTGGATGGGGCTTTTTTGACTGGTATGATTGGTGCGACTATTCGAACCAGCTAAAAGAGCCCCGTCCCAATTTGACTATCGAGAGGATCTGCCATGGAGCGCATCGCGAGCTTTTCCGTTGATCATCTACTGCTTGAGCCCGGCGTTTATGTGAGCCGCATCGACCGCGATCCGGCGACCGGTGCTGCCGTCACCACCTTTGATCTGCGCCTGACCACGCCCAACAAGGAGCCGGTCATGAACACGGCCGAGTGCCACACCATCGAGCACCTGGGTGCGACGTTCCTTCGCAACCATGCCGAGTGGTCGAGCCGCATTGTCTACTTTGGCCCCATGGGCTGCCGCACGGGCTTTTACCTCGTCGTTTTTGGTGAGCTGACGAGCGAGGAGATCTTGCCGCTCGTGCGCGAGCTGTTTGAGTTTGTCGCCGACTTCGAGGGCGATGTCCCCGGTGCCGCTCCCGAGGAGTGCGGCAACTACCTGGACCAGAACCTTCCCATGGCTAACTGGCTCGCGCGCCGCTACCTCGACCGCGATCTGGCCAATATCGACGAGAAGCACCTGCATTATCAGCAGGCGTAAGGCCCTCGCAGGAATAGCGTTTGTACTAGAAGCGCTCCCGCTCTTGCGGGGGCGCTTTTTCATGCCGAGTGCTCAAAACAGAACGAGATTGTTCTAGAATGTTCATACTGTCACATTTACGAACAGGAGTGAACATGCATATCTATTCTGTCGAAGATTCCGAGTTCAAGTCCTATGGCAACGTTTGGGATGATGTTCCGTTCGAGCTCACGTCGCCCGTGCTCGAGGCGCTCTCAGCCACGCCCATTCCCGAGGGCAGCAAGTACGTAGCAAGCGCGCCGGAGCTCGAGGGCGTCAAGGATGTCGATAAACTGGGCTTTCTCATGTTTGGCGGTCGTCCCTTCCAGCTCGGCTGGTGCAACGGCCACAACACGCGTCTCAACTGCTTGGAGTATCACCGCGCCAGCGAGTTTAACCTGGGGGCGCGCGACTTTATCCTGCTCGTGGCGCATCGCTGGGAGATCGAGGACGGCAAGCTCGACACCGCTCAGGTCAAGGCGTTCCGCGTGCCGGCTGGCAAGGTCGTCGAGGTTTTCAACACCACGCTCCACTACACGCCGTGCATGGTCGACGACGGCGGCTTCCAGGTGATGGTGGCGCTGCCCGCCGGCACCAACGGGCCGCGCCCCGAGGCTGCGGCCGACATGCCCGCGGCCGGCGATAGCTTCTGCTACTGGAAGGCCGACAAGTGGGTTCTCTGCCATGCCGACAGCCCCAAGGCTGCCGAGGGCGGCTACGTAGGCCTCATCGGCAAGAAGCTCGACCTCGCCTGCGACTAGAATCTTCTGTCTCGATCTGTAACATCTAGCGGGCTAAATCGTCTCTACCTGTTACAGATCGAGACAAACTGCAGGGGACAGGCCGAACAATCTCGATCTGTAACATCAGGCCCGGTTTTGGCGGTCTACCTGTTACAGATCGAGACAAACCGCCCCCAACCACCACAAAGGTGCCTGTCCCCTTTGTGGTGGTTGGGCGTGCGGGTATCAAAAAGTGTCAGACGGGACGGTCGTCGGGCCTCCGTGCGCGAAAAGAAGTATCGACCTGCGTCGTTGCCGTTGGGTGGCACCCCGTTTGCGGGGATACTGAAACCACGACAAGCGGCATATGAAAGGATTGATGCATGGCTTTCCGTAACGACTTCCTGTGGGGCGGCGCGACGGCTGCCAACCAGTGCGAGGGCGCCTACAACGTGGACGGCCGTGGCCTGGCCAACGTGGACGTGGCACCGCACGGCCCCGAGCGCTATGCGGTGGTCTCCGGCCAGCGCAAGATGCTCGACTTCGAGGATGGCTATTACTATCCCGCGCAGACCGGCATCGATTTCTATCACCACTACAAGGAGGACATCGCCCTCTTTGCCGAGATGGGCTTTAAGACCTTCCGCATGAGCTTGGCGTGGACCCGTATCTTCCCCAACGGTGACGAGGCCGAGCCCAACGAGGCTGGCCTGGCCTTCTATGAGGACGTATTCCGCGAGTGCCAAAAGTACGGCATCGAGCCGCTCGTGACCATCACGCACTTCGATTGCCCGATTCACCTCATCAAGGAGTACGGCGGCTGGCGCAACCGCAAGCTCATCGACTTCTACAAGAACCTCGCCACCACGATCTTTACCCGCTATAAGGGGCTGGTGAAGTACTGGCTCACCTTCAACGAGATCAATATGATCTTGCACCTGCCGTTTATGGGTGCCGGTCTGGTCTTTGAGGAGGGCGAGAACAAGGAGGCCGTCGAGTACCTGGCCGCCCACAACGAGCTCGTCGCCAGCGCGTGGGCAACCAAGATCGCCCACGAGATCGACCCCGAGATCAAGATCGGCTGCATGCTTGCCGCAGGTAGCTACCACCCCTACAGCTGCCGTCCGGGCGATGTACGCCAGGCGCAGCTCGACAACCAGAGCAACTATTTCTTCGTCGACGTCCAGAGCCGTGGCTACTATCCGGCCTATGCCGTCAAGAAGCTCGAGCGTCTAGGCATCGATGTGGGTATGACGGACGAGGACCGCGAGATCCTGGCCGCCAACACCGTCGATTTCATCAGCTTTAGCTATTACAGCACCCGTTGCTCCGCCGGTGCCGATAACCCCGATGTCGAGCGCACCCAGGGCAACGCCTTCGCCGGCGCCAAGAACCCCTACCTGCAGGAGAGCCAGTGGGGCTGGGCCATCGATCCGCTGGGCTTCCGCATCACCCTCAACGACCTGTACGACCGTTATCAGAAGCCGCTGTTTGTGGTCGAGAACGGTCTGGGCGCCAAGGATGTTGTCGAGGAGGATGGCTCCATCAACGACGACTACCGTATCGACTTCCTGCGTCAGCACATCGCCGCGATGCGCGACGCGGTGACCGAGGACGGCGTTGACCTGCTGGGCTACACCACCTGGGGCCCGATCGACCTGGTCTCGGCCGGCACGGGCGAGATGTCCAAGCGCTACGGCTTTATCTATGTGGACCGCGATGATGCGGGCAACGGCACCCTCAAGCGCTCCAAGAAGAAGAGCTTCGACTGGTACAAGAAGGTTATTGCTTCTAATGGTGAGGACCTTTCCTAAGGGCACTGAGGCGCTCAACCTTGGGGCTCCAACCCTCCTCGCGTACCTAAGTACGCTTCGTCGGGCTTGTCGCTCCCAATCTTGAGCACCTCAGGCCCTTAGGGGGGGCGGGCCTGACCGCTGTGAAATTCGCGTGCTCATCCTCATGGCCTCCTGACCAAGGCGCCCGGCGAGTATGTGCTCGCCGGACGCCTTGCCGTCTGCGGATTTTGGGACATGCGGCCCGCTTTTTCGACCCATCTGTCGGTACACTAAAAGCACTATGGGTACCCGCGAGCGACATATCGGCCACGCGGCCGCCCGGACCGCACCGGCTGCGGATCCCAGGGACGGCAGGCTCTTCGCCATGCCGCGATTCCTTGTTGGCATAACACATCAGGTGTACCGCCACCGCGTCTTTGCTATCGCCGGCGCCATCACCGTGCTGTTCCTCATGCTTTTGGCAGTCTTGCCGGCGCTGTTCGCCTTCGACCCCAAACTTTCTAACGCCGTGCCCGCCTATAGCGAGGTGTCCGAAGAGGTCGTGGATGCGCTCGCCCACTCGAGCTCTCTCCCGCTGCTTGTCGCCGCAATTATATTTTCGATCTGGGGCGTATCGGTCTATCTGCGCTGTTTGGACTATGTGTTGCGCCGCCGTCTTGTTGCCATCGCCACCATCTGCGCCCTGTGGATGATCGAAGTCATTCTCAAGTACAAGTCGTTCACGCCGTTCTATGCCACCGTGCTGTGGTACCTGTACTACGTGCCCATGACGCTCATTCCGCTGCTCTACCAGTTGTGTGGTCTGCGCCTTGCGGGCCTGGAGCAACACCGCCTGGGTCGCCGCTACTGCGCTGCGCTGTGGATTATGGCTATCCTGCTTATCGGATTTGTGCTCACCAACGATTTTCACCAGCAGGTCTTCCACTTTGACCGTACAAGCGACACCTGGAGCAACGATTACACGTACGGCTGGGGTTATTTCGCCGTCCTCGTGTGGACGGCCTTTAACTTTGTGGCCTTTTTTATCCTGGTGGGCCGGTCCTCGTCCTTTCGCATCCAACGTTTCTCGGGCACGGCGGCGCTCGTGCTGCTGGGCGGCGCGTTCTTTGCCATCTCATATGCGTTGCGCGTGCCCTGGGCATGGAGGCTCAACTTCTCGCTCGTCTATTGCGTCTTGTGCGTGGTGGCGATGGAAATCTGTCTCGATTGCGGTGTCATTCCGTCATATCACGACATCGCCGGCATCTTCGACACCTTGCCGCTCGACCTCAAAGTTCTAACGCGCGACCTGCAGGAAGTCTATGCCACGCCAGTGTCAAAGCCAATGCCGGTAGGCGTGTGCGAAGAGCTGCGAGCCCAGGAACACGGGCATGCCCATGCCTTTGCCGTGGAGTCCAATCCCGATGTAATGTACCGAGCCTTTCCACTGCTGGGTGGATCGGCCCTGCTTGCCCAAGACGTGTCGGATCTCAACGAGCTTAACCGTGAACTGGCACACCGTCGCATGGAGCTGCAGCGTCAAAACGAGCTGCTCGCTGCCGACTACGACCTTAAGACGCACCTGGCAGATCAAGAGGCCGAGACCTTGCTGGTTCAAGACGTGGACCAGGCGCTTGCCCGCGCGCTCGAAGGGATGTACGACCTGCTGAGCTCGCTGCCGCCGTTGACCGATGAATCGTCTTCGCACGAGCGTTACCGCATGCTGCAGCGCGCCAAGATGCTCGTCGCCTATTGCAAGCGCAAGGGGTCGCTCACGTTGGCGCAGCACGGGGAGAGCGGTTTTGATCGTGACCGCATTCAGCTCATTGCCAACGAGCTCGCAAGCGACCTGCGCACCATCGATATCGATTGCGCCTCGATTATCGCCATACGGCGCCCGTTGCACGCCAGTACGGTAAGCGCCCTGTACGACTGCGTGTATGACTTTGCGTTTTTTGCCTACACCACCGACCATCCGGCGCTTATGTATCACTTGGGCGACCATGACCGATGCAGTGTCGAGCTACGCGCCACGCTTTTTTCCAACGATGATGCAGATCTTTCGCAGACGCCCGCTGCGCAAGAGCTCGATAGCGCTCTGCAAGGGCGCAACGTGGCATACCGCCTTGAGGGCGAGCCCGGCCAGCTGCGCATGATCGTCTTGATGCCGAGGGCGGGTGAGTGACGATGCAGATTTCGCTCATTCTTCCCCAAATCGTTGCGCTCGATGTTGTCTTTGCCCTGGCTGCGTGTCTGCAGACGATCCACGTCCCGCTCATCGCATCGCGCCGCTCGTCCTATAACCGTAAGGTGATTTGTGCCTACGAGGCGAGCCTTGTGCTTCACCTAGTTATTTCGGCGCTCATCTTGTTCGCGTCGTCTGGCTCATATCTGGTGGCGCCGCTTGACGTTTGCGCCAGGGCAATGGGCGGAGCGTTGTGGCTCAATGCCGTGATCTTTGCCTACGGCGTGGTGCTTATGGTGCACTATCGTCGCCCCGTCATGCTGGCCGAACTGTTGCTCGTTGCCGCCGTGACACCGCCGGTGGTTTTTGCCATGGGCTCGGCGTGGACCGTTGTCCTTATCGCAGAGGGAGCGTTCTTCCTGTTCCGCTCCATCGCGGCGCTCTTGATGGATGTCCGCAACCGCCAGGAGGATATCACCATGTTCTCGACGATCGAGACCATCAACGTGATTCCCGTGGGCATCCTGTATCTGGACCCGAGGGGCCGTCCGCTGCTCATGAACCGCTGCATGCGCAAAAACCTGGTGGAGCTTCATATGCCCACCGACCTAGGCGATATGAGCGGTACATGGAACGACCTGCGCAAACTCAGCATGCAAATGCCCGAAAGCAGCAGGAACCGTGTGCGGATTAATCTGGACCGCTTTGGTGAGGCGCGTGCGGTGGTCGAGATCTCTCCTTCCGAGATTCGTCTGTTCGTGCGTGACTCCGTCACAGTCTCGGGCCGTCCGTTCGAGCGCGTCGTCGGCCTGGATGTGACGGAATACGCGCATGCCCACGACCGCCTGGCGCAAGCCAACCACCTGCTTGAGCTTGCGGGCCAAGAGCTCCAGGCCCAGATCGAAGAAGTTAAAAAGGTTGCCGACAATGCGGCCTACCTGCGTATGCGCGCCCGCGTGCACGATGTGATCGGGCAGCGCCTGTCCATTCTTCATCGCTATTTGGAGGAGGGGCGTCTGGACGATGAGTCGCTTGAGCAGATTGACCCGTTGCTGCGCTCAATCGCCGCCGATTTGCGCAGTGGCGGTGCCAGCGAGCCTGCAGAGCGGCTGGGTGATATCGTCCATGCTTTTGGCCTGGTGAGTGTGCAGATCGATGTTGAGGGTGCGCTGCCTGAGGACGCGCGTGTCGCCGCCGCATTTTTGCAGATTATCCGCGAGGCCTCGACCAATGCCACCAAGCATGCGCAGGCGCATCAGGTCCACGTGCGTCTGTGGCAGGAGGGGGCGGATGCTGGAGCCGTCGCGCGCATGACGATTTCTAACGACGGGTCCCCGGCCCCCGTATCGTATCGCGAGGGAACGGGTATCCCAGGTATGAGGCATGTCGCGCAAGATCTGGGCGGCAGCCTAGAGGTCCACGCCGCCCCGCCCTTTACGCTTACGGTATCCATTCCACTTACGCCCAACGCCGCTGTTCGGAGGAGAAGCTCATGATTCGCGTCCTTATAGTCGAAGACCAGGCCATTCTGCGCGAGAGCCTGGCGCGCTCCGTTGGCGACCAGCCCGATATGACCGTTGTTTCAGCTATCGCCGATGCCTCCGAGGCCTTGGGTGTCGCGCTCAAGGAGCGTCCGGACATGATACTGATGGACGTATGCACCGAGCATGATTCCAACGGCATCGTGGCGGCGGCGCGCATCAAGGAGCAGCTGCCCGAGTGCCGCATCATTATCATGACCGGCATGCCCGAGATCACCTTTGTCGATCAGGCCCGCGAGGCGGGCGTCGATAGCTTTGTGTACAAGAACGTCGGTATCGACGAGCTGTTCGCCGTGATGCGCTCCACGCTGGCGGGCTATTGCACGTTTCCCAAGCCGCCCGAGAGCATTTTTTCGGGCACGGCGGCACTCGACGATGTTGAGCTGTCGATTTTGCGCCTTGCCTGCGAGGGCAAGAGCCGCCGCGAGATCGCGGCCGAGCTGTTTATGAGCGAGGGCACCATCAAGCGCCGCATCTCGGAGATCCTGAGTAAGACTGGCTACGACAACATCATGCGTCTTGCCGTGCATGCGGTGACCGAAGGCAGCATCGTCCCCAATATGGAGCGCCCGTAGTCGGTGCGCCGCCCGTGCTCCAACGCCAAAGATAGGCCTCCCGCCGTTTTGCATCAGAAAACGGCGGGAGGCCTGCTTGTATGGGCAGTGCTGTCGGCATAAAGCGGCGGGGCCGCAGGATCAACTCCTGCGGCCCCGTCTGGTGTGCGCGGATGTGTCCGCCAACCGCGGCTGATGTTACGTGCCGTTACGCGATGGTTGCGCTGTAGGAGGCGACGTCCTCGTAGGAATCGGTCAGGTAGGCGTCGATGCCGATGGTCGTGTTGACCAGGTCGTCAAGGCTGTCAAGCTCGCCGCTCGAGAACGTGAATTCCTCGGTGGCGTTGGTGCCGGGCATCAGGTGAGCCGAGAACCAGGGTTCCTTCATGGTGCCGTTGACGTTGGTCTTGCCGGAAGGAGCGTAGAAGGTCAGGTCCTTGTCGCTCTTGTTGGTGATGTTGACGACAAATCCGATGTCGCCCCAGTCGTCCTTGAACTTCTCGGTGATGGTGATGGTGCACAGGTCGTTATCGGCGACGGTGACGGCGGGGGAGATTTCGATGCTCTGGACGTCGTCGTCTTCGACGGCCTCATCGATCTCTTCTTCCTTCTCGGCGTTCTCGCGATCCTTCTTCACCGTACCGGACAGATCCTTGTCGGACTTCGTAAAGATAAGCTTGTCGCCTTCCACCTCGAGGACGAGCTTGTCGTCCTTGAGCTTCAGGTCGTGCGACTCATCTTCGGCGGTAATCGTTACGGTGGTGGCGTCCTTGGCCTCCCATTTCAGGTCCGCGACCTCAAGGAACATGTCGAGGACACCCGTGCCGTCTTCGTCGAGGATCAGGATACAGTTGAGGCCCCACTCCTTGAGCATATCCATGTACTCATCGGTGAGCTCTTCGCCGTCCAAGGTTCCACCCGAGTACTGCCAGCTGCCGACGAAGTTGGCCTTGGGGTCTTTGCCGCCGCCACTGCAGCCCGTCAGGGCAAAGGCGAGCGCCAAGATACATGTCAGGAATGCGAGCGCGGACTTTTTGAACGTTGTCTTCATGGTGTCCTCCTTCATCGAACGAAACCCATAGAAGCAAATGCGGGGGTGGCGGATCCCCCGCCAATTACCAGATAGAGGGGTTAGGGCCTGGGCGTTCCGCAGTTGCTGCAGAACTTGCCGCCGTTTTCGCTACCGCAGTTGGGGCAGAACCATTTGGCCGATGCCGGGGCGGGTGCGGGGCTGCCGCACTCGGAGCAGAACTTGCCGGTGTTGGTGGCGCCGCAGCCGCAGGTCCATGCGCCGGCCGCAGGTGCGGCAGCGGGTGCCGGTGCGGGGGCGGGAGCCGGAGCCGGCTGCGGGGCAGCCTGCTGCTGTGCCTGACCGGCGGCGAACAGCTGGCTGGCGTTCATGCCGCCCATGCCACCTGCCATGCCCATGCCCATAAAGCCTGCCATCGCGCCGTTGGGGTTGGCCGCTGCCGCGCGCATCGCGTCGCTCTGGGCGCTGGCGATGTTGGCGGCCGCCATGGTGGGATCGCGCATGACTGCGGCCTTCTGCAGGTCCTTGATCATCTGCTCGTCTTCTTGCGAGGCGGCGATGGAGTTGACGCCAAAGCTCACGATCTCGACGCCACGTAGGTCGCGCCAGTCGGCCGAGAGGACCTCGTTGAGCGCGCGGGCGAGCTCGGTGGTGTGACCGGGGATGGCGCTGTAGCGGATGCCCATTTCCGAGATCTTGGCAAAGGCGGGCTGCAGAGCGGTGAGCAGCTCGGACTTAAGCTGGCTGTCGATCTTATCGCGCGTGTAGCTATCGGTCACGTTGCCGCACACGTTGGTGTAGAACAGCAGCGGGTTGGTGATACGGTACGAATACTCGCCGTTGCAGCGAACGGAGATGTCGACGTCCAGGCCAATGTTGTTATCGACCACGCGGAAAGGCACGGGCGAGGCGGTGCCGTACTTGTTACCGATGATCTCCTTGGTGTTGATGAAGTAGACGCGCTGGTCCTTGCCTGCGTCGCCGCCAAAGGTAAAGCGGCTGCCGATATTGGCGAACGTCTCCTTGATGGAGTCGCCCAGGTTGCCGCTAAAGACGCTCGGCTCGCTGCCGGTGTCAAAGACGAACTCGCCGGGCTCCAGTGCGACCTCGATGATCTTGCCGTTTTGCACCACGAGCATGCCCTGGCCGTCGTTGACGGCGATGACGGAGCCGTTGGAGATGACGTTGTCCTCGCCGCGCGTGTTGGAGCTGCGGCCGCCGGTGCGCTTGCTGCCCTTGCAGGCCAAGACGTCAGCGGGCATCGATTCGCAATAGATAAATTCCTTCCACTGGTCGGCCATGACGCCGCCGGCAGCGCCCAATCCAGCTTTCAAGAGTCCCATGGTGATCTTCCTTTCTCGTCAAAGGCCGGGTGGTATTGGTCAGAATGGCTAATCGTCCTTGTTGTCCTTCATGACAACGGTGGTCTCGGTGTGGCTGAAGGTGTCGTGCTTCTCGGTCAGGTCGAGCTCGCCGCAGTAGCAATCGGCGTGGGTGGCCTCGTTGGCCGTCTTGAGCTGGCCCACCAGCAGCACGTCTGCGATGATCACGATGATCAGCGGCGCGACGATGTTGATGAGGATACCCTCGACATCGAAGGTGAGGTAGTCCGGATTGAAGGCGTTCTCTCCCATAAAGAGGATCTGGGAGAGGACAAACCCGATCACAAAGAACAGCACCGAGGCGATGGCGAGCTTGGGCTTGGAGCAGGGGAGCTCGCCGACCATGCGACCGGTCTGGCCGTTCATGGCAAACAGGTAACTCTTGCCGTTCCACGAGGTGGAGAGCATCCACACGGGGAACAGGGCGTAGTCGCTGTCTTCCCAGGTGTAGTCGAGCTGCTTGCTTTCAACCGTGGCGTCGTCATGCTCATCGACGACGGTCTCGCGCAGGGCCGAAATCGTACTTTCTTCCATACGACGCTCGGCACGTGCCTTGCAGGTTTCGCAATCCTCGTCATAGCGGTTGGCGATGTAGCCGGGCATATAAGCGACCGAGAACGGGCGCAGCGCGTCGTAGTCAAACGGCTCGATGGCGTCCATATGGCCGTCGGGCATCTTGGACGATCCGTCGACGGGCACGCGCTCAAACGAGATATTTCCCTTGCGGTAGGCATCGTAGTGGTCGGTGGTCGTGACGGTGCGGTCGGATTCTTCGGTTACGGTCTCGTTGGTCGCGTCAAAGCACACTTCGCCGTCAACGCGGGCGCCGTAGAGCCAAAACGGCACGTAAACGCCTTGGACCTCGTCGATGTGGTTGCCGGTGACAAAGCTCTTGGGCAGCAGGATCTTGCCCTTGTAGTGGTCTTTGAGCGCGGCCATGACATCGTCGCGCCCGAGCTTAAACGGAATCACCAGGTCGGGTGAGAAGTCGCCCGAGAGCTGGCCGGGTGCCACGGCAGAGTTGCCGCAGTACGGGCAGGTGGTAACGGCGACGGTGCCGTCCGAGACCAGCTCGGCGCCGCACGACGAGCAGATGTAGCCGGCGTTTTGAGCCAGCTCCTGCACGGCATCGTCGGCAGCAGGTTTGGGAGCCGCGGCTGCGGCATCGGCTTTGGCATCTGCCTTGTCCTGGCGCTCGCGATAGAGGGCCTCGACCTCTTCGACTTCAAAGCGCGAGTCGCAGTAGTCGCAGACGAGCTTTTGCTCGGCACTGGCAAAGTGAAGGGGGCCGCCACACGCGGGGCACTGATAGTTGACGCTCTCGAAGGCCATGATCGGTCCTTTCGCTGCCGGAGGCTATGCGCCGATGGCGCCGCCGCAGTATTCGCAGCGCCCGCTGGCATCGGGAATGGTGGTGGCTCCGCAGAAGGGGCAGGTCACCGCGGTCTTGGGGGCCTTGGCGGCCACGACGCTGTCGCGTGTCTCCTGACGCAGCTGCACCAGCGCATCGCGGACTTCGGTTGCCTGGCGCTTGGCCTCGCGATATTCGATGGAGCCGCGCTGATCGATGGTGGAGTCGTTCACGCGCAGGTTGATCTCGGTAAAGTACGGCGTGTTGACGTGGATGGTCAGATTAAAGTCGTAATCCAGGTCGTAGCGCGGCGGGTTGTAGCTCTCGCGCTCGCCGTCCTTGGTCTCGCGATAGATCTCGGTGCGATGCTCGTCGATATCCATATCGCAGCCGAGTACCTGCGAGAACTCGATGATGTCGGGATTGGCGTCGCGCCAGCGGCTCTGCGAAGTGATGATCAGCAGGCCCGCGTCTTCGTCGAGCATGATGTTGGTGCGCCCGGCAGAGAGCGTGCGCGTGGGGTTGAACGACGCCAGGCGTTCGGCATTGGCCTCGCGGTAGGCGAGTTGCTCGCGGATATCGTCCGCGGTGCTGGAGCGATGGCCGTGGAAGAAGGGGGAGAGCTTGCCGGCGCACTCTTTGCACAGGTAGCCTTCGTTGATCTTGGTCTTTCCCAAAAGTCCCAGCTCGGTACCGCAAATCGCGCACTCTTTCTTCTCGAACATCTTGTCAAAGAAGCCCATGGCTGCCTCCCATCAACAGGTAGCGTGTGTCACTTTTGATGATGGGGGAGTGCACGATCTTTCACGATACCCAGACGGCTCAAGGAGTCTCCACAACTGGGACACATGGCCCATTTTTGACTGGTCATTGGGGACGTACTTAAATGAGTGGTCTCTACGAGGGAGACGTCGCGGGAACGATCCATCGCGGCGGTGCGCTCACGTTTATGGACGGCTGCCCACTGGGAAAGCTCATGCGCGAGGCGCTGGGGGTGCCGGTTGCCGTCAATAACGACGGTAAGTGCTGTGCACTCGGTGAGTATGCGGCTGGCGCTCTGCGTGGGACGCGTTTTGGCGTGGTGCTCGCTATTGGCACGGGTATCGGCGGCGGTATCGTCATCGACGGCAAGGTCCTGCGCGGCGCGCACTGCTTTGCAGGAGAGTTCAGCTTCTTGCGCAACGATGTCACGACTGCCGCGGGCACGGAAAACTCCTTTGCGGGTTCGGGCGGTTGGCGTGCGCTCCGTGATGCCGTCGTTGCCGAGAAGGGCCTGCCTGAGGGTTCTCCGGTGGACGGCCGCCGCGTCTTTGAGTGGATCGCGGATGGCGACATGGCGGCGCGGCGCGCGCTCGACCGCTACGCTCGCTCATTTGACGGACAGCTCATCAACCTGCAGGCTGTGCTCGACCCCGAGGTCTTTGTGATCGCAGGCGGCATCTCGTGCCATCCCGAGCTCATCGATGCCCTGCGTGCGCAGATACCGCTGGCCCTCGCGGGTTACGAAGGGACTCTTGCCGGCATTCCTGTGCCGCAGATAAAGGTGGCCGAGCTCGGCAACGACGCCAGCCTTTACGGTGCTGTCCAGGAGGCCATGCGCCTGGTGTAGCGCGAGCCAAACGAGGCTGTCGAAAAAGATAAAGGCCGGCGTGAACCGCCCCCATTTCCTTAGCACAGGAAATGGGGGCGGTTTAATCTCGTACCCCTTTTAATCCGCCCGTATTCTTGAAGAGGGGGTTTGCAATGTTAACCCCATTGTTCAGAAAACCATTGCCCCTGACAAAGCCTTTACAGAATGCCGTGGCCTCAAAGCGCGCCCGCATCGACGCTTCGCCTGCGCTAAACTGGAGGGCACGTACGCAATTACGAGAGGAGCCCGCATGGAGGCTTACAAGCAAGAGTTCATCAAGTTTATGGTCGAGTCCGACGTCCTTAAGTTCGGCAGCTTTACGCTCAAGAGCGGCCGCCAGTCTCCGTTCTTTATGAATGCCGGCGCCTACGTGACGGGCTATCAGCTCAAGAAGCTGGGCGAGTATTACGCCCAGGCCATCCACGATAACTTTGGCGACGACTTTGATGTGCTGTTTGGACCGGCCTACAAGGGTATTCCGCTGGCCGTCGTGACCGCAATTGCCTACCACGAGCTGTACGGCAAGGAGGTCAAGTACTGCTGCGACCGCAAGGAGGCCAAGGACCACGGTGCCGACAAGGGCAACCTGTTGGGCTACGAGCCCCAGGACGGCGACCGCGTGGTCATGGTCGAGGACGTTACCACCAGCGGCAAGTCCATCGACGAGACCTATCCCAAGGTTAAGGCTGCTGCCGACGTCGAGATCAAGGGCCTGATCGTGTCACTCAATCGTATGGAGGTCGGCAAGGGCGGCGTGACCACCGCACAGAAGGAGATCGAGGCCAAGTACGGTTTCCCCGTCGCGAGCATCGTTTCCATGGCCGAGGTCGTCGAGACTCTCTACAACCACGAGATCGACGGCAAGGTCGTCATCGACGACGAGCTCAAGGCCGCCATCGACGCCTACTACGAGCAGTACGGGGCTCGGGAGTAGGTAGTTACGCGGGTTTACCAACCCGCGTAACCAGTTGACGCTGCAAACCCGCCAGAGCGGCAATCTGCCTTTCAACTGCGGCGGCATGACCAGAAGGTCAATGCCGCCTCGTTTCAAGGCACCTTGCTCGCTCTGGCGGGTTTTCGCTGTCGTTGCCATAACATCGGCGTCGCCGTTGTTGGCACTTGGGGACGTTCCTTTTCTGCCGGCACCTTGGGACACTCCCAACGACTACCCGCAAAATGAGAGTGGATAATCTCCCGTTTTTGACCCCCGTGTAGACTCAAAGTGGGAGATTATCCACGCTCGTTAGATAAGCGTCCAAAAATCCACGCTCGTTTTAATATGGCTGGGCTGCGGTGCCTATCTAATCGGCTCAGCGTCTTCCCTGAGAATCGAAAGATACTCTTCATACCCGTACTGCCGGTATCTCTGTCTTGACTCGTCGAGTGGACGGAGGATACCCAATTCTTCAAATGATTTGACGAGCGAGCTCGCGGTGCTCCTACCGATATCGAGTCGGGCAGCGATAAATGCGGTGTCGAGGATGGGATGCTCTTCAAGAAGGCTCAGCAGCCTTTGTCCGTTTGCGACAGTCCTTCCGAGATTTTCGGTAATGGCTGCCGTCGAACGGTTATGGAGATCAACAAGACTCTTTAAAGACCCTACCGAGTCCTTCGCGCTCTCAAGAAGACTGGCGCAGAAAAACTCTATCCATTCCTCGTAAGTTCCTCGTTCCCTTACGGATGTGAGTTGTCGGTAGTACTCGCTTCGATTTTTCTTGAACTGGAACGATGGATAGAACAAGCAAGAATGAAGAACGCCATCATTGATGAGCATAAGTGTAATGAGAAGCCTGCCCAGGCGACCGTTTCCGTCTAGGAATGGATGGGCAGTTTCAAATTGGTAATGGACGAGCGCCGCCCGCACGATCGGATCCATTTCGACTTGAGGCTCATTGATAAATCGTTCGAGGTCCTGGAGCGTGTTGCTCAAATCTTCAATGTTTGGAGGGACGAACGATGCAGTTGCAATGGTGCAGCCTGAAGGGCCAATCCAGTTTTGTGAGGAGCGCAGCTCTCCTGGATTCTTCTCCGTTCCGCGCACTCCGTCCAGCAGGACCGCATGAACCTGCCTGAGAAGCCTCGTACACAAGGGCATCTTTTTGAGCAGTTCTACGCCGCGGTCGACAGCACGGACATAATTCACGACATCTGCGACATCTTTATGATGGAGTTGGGTTTGCGATGGACTAAGTAGGTCGTCAAACGTGCACTGGGTTCCCTCAATTTGCGAAGAAAGGAGTGCTTCTTTGCGCACATACATTGTCAGATACATGTCGGCGTTGGGAACAAAGTAGAGCATGCCTTCAAGCTCTCCAAGCTTTCGTGAGCATGTGGAAAGCGTGCGATAGGTTTCCTCAGTGAGGTTTAGCTGCCTCAATGATTGCAAGGGCGTTGGCAAAAACGAATAGTAAGCCAATTTCCCCGATAGATTATTGCGGAGCGTTCCCTGGCCGTTCTCCTCGATTTGCATCGCGCCCTCCATATCTTTAGTGCCGGAAACTCGTTATTAGGCTAATCATATCAATTCTAATAACGAGTTTATGGCGAAAATAGTTATTAGAGTCGATTTGAATAATCTAATGACGAGAAGTCGTTATTGCTTTGGTGCAAGGTGGTCGAGTGGTCCCTCGGGCGCAGAGGAAAACGGATCATTCAACACGAGCGTGGATAATCTCCCGGTTTTGGCCTGTGTGCGGGCTCAAAGTGGGAGATTATCCACGCTCGTTAGATATGCGTCCGAAAATCCACGCTCGTCGCTACTTGAGCCCGGGGAGGCGGGTGTAGGGGAATGAGCGCTCCAGGAATTCGGAGCAGTGGGCGTAGTCTTTGGCGAAGTAGCTGCTGTAGAGCGAATCGAGCACGTATTGCACGGCGATGTGGCTCGCGAACTGCGTGATGCGATGCGTCATGCTCTCGTGGTCACTTACCGTAAGGTAGGCGGCAAAGCCAGGGTGAATGCGCGCGCAATAAGGCGTGCCGATGACGATGACCGGGACATGCCGACTGCTGAGGATCGGCAAGATGTCCTTGAGGTTGGGGGCAAGGCCGCTGTAGGAGATGACGATAGCCACATGGTCGGTGCCCGAGGCGAGCGCCGTTCGCACCTGGGCCTCGCCACCGTCGTGGCACGTCGCGCTTTTGCCGGCGGAGAGCAGGCGGTCGCGGAACATTCCCGCTGGATAGAGGTTGTGCGAGCCCGTGTAGATGTCGACCTGTCGGGCGTTCGCGATGAGCTTGGCGGCGTGGTCAAGCTGCGTGGGGTCGAGCAGCTCCTGCGTTTCGGCCAGCGTGGTCTGGTAGAGCCCCTCCATGCGCTCCATAACCTGCAGGCGATACTCGGCTTATCGACCCGCGATGCAAAGGAGATACTCATCCCACGAGCGCTACCGGGAAGGGCTTGCGATTCGAGCCCTCACCTTAGCAATTTGATCATTTGGCACTATAATCACCATAGGCATGCGCATAACGTTGCGCTTAATCAAGAGGAGAAAACATATGGGTCTGTTTGACATGTTTAAGAAGAAGGCTGAGCCCGCGGCAGCTGCTGCTCCGGCCTCTATCTCTGCTTCTGCTGGCGCCGACGTGCTGTGCTCGCCTGTCACGGGCAAGGTCATCAAGATGGCCGACGTGCCCGATCCCGTCTTTGGTGGCGAGGTTCTGGGCAAGGGCTGCGCTGTATGGCCCGAGGACGACCTGGTCTACGCTCCCTGCGACGGCAAGGTGACCGTCACCATGGGTCACGCCGTGGGCCTGCAGTCCGATAGCGGCATCGAGGTTCTGGTACACGTTGGCGTCGATACCGTCAACATGAACGGCGACGGCTTCGAGGGCTTCGTCAAGGCCGACGACGTCGTGAAGGCTGGCCAGCCCTTGCTCAAGATCGACCGCGCCAAGATCGCTGCCGCCGGTTACAAGGACTGCGTCGTCGTGGCCGTGTCCAACACCGCCGAGTTCGCCGACGTCGAGCTCGCCGTCGAGGCCGAGTCTGCCGTCGCCGCCGGTGACGCCATCGTCAAGGTCGTCCGCAAGTAGTCTGCGGCAACATAAGGATGTGCAAGGGTGGTCGGGTTATCCGGCCACCCTTTTTTAATAGGCTAAACAGGTGCATTTTATTGCAGGGGGCTTGTTTTACGGGCCATTCGCTCGTCAAATTGAGCCGCCTGCGCTTTTGCGACGCAGGGGGTTGGGCCGGGCCGCTAATATGGACTTGCTGTTACGACGTGCGCTGCGCAGGGAACGCGGCGCCGCTTGTTTGGAGGAATGTCATGAAAAAGAAGCTGCTGCTTGCGCCTCTGATGGCCGCCCTGGTCGCGTGCGCGGTTTTGCTTTCCGGCTGCGGAGGGCCTTCGGTGGAAGAGCTCATCACCAACGACCTTACGAGCCAGTTTGACGAGATCAAGAACGGCGGCGATGACTTCCTTGCCGGTCTGGAAGAGGCTTCGGGCGACGAGTTTGAGCAGCTGGGTATCGATCCCAAGGAGTATGCCAAGAGCTATCTCGAGGGCTTTGACTACAAGATCGGCGATGTGACGGTTGACGAGGACAAGGGTACTGCGACTGCCGAGGTCACCATCACCTGCAAGTCCATGAACAAGATCGTCGAAGATTTCGCCACCCAGTATCAGGAGAAGGTCGCCGCACTCGACACGATGCCTTCCGAGGATGACCTGTACAAGATGGCCGGTCAGGTGATGGTCGACGTGACCAAGGCCGCTAAGACCAAGGACACCAAGGTCACCTTCAAGTATTCCGCCAACGAGGATAACGAGTGGTCTGCCGACGATTCCGCAACCACCGAGATGATGAATGCGATGATGAGCTAGGGGGTTACGCGGTTTTGCCAAACCGCGTAACTGCTCGACGCTGCAAACGCCCCTAAGCGGCAATCTGACGTTCAATTTCAAGGGCGCGACCAGAAGGTCAGCGCCCTTTCATTTCACGTCACCTTGCTCGCTTAGGGGCGTTTTCGCTGTCCGTCCTCTACCTGCAACGTTGCCATGGTAGTCATTGGGGCGGCACTTGGGGGCACTTCTTTGGTGCGGGGGGCAGCTAAAAGAGTCCCGTCCCACATTAGCTGCCCGTGGGAGGGATGAGCGGTTACTCGCCCAGAATCAGCGCCGCGAGCTCTGCCTGGCTATCCACCACGTAGTCGGCGCCGGCGGCCTCCAGCTCTGCGCGGCCGCGGAAGCCCCAGCTGACGCCCGCGCTCTTAAGGCCGGCGTTGTGGCCGGTCAGGATATCGACATTGGAATCGCCCACATAGAGCGTGGTTGCCGGATCGGCGCCCAGCTCCTCCATCACATGCAGCGTGACGGGTGCTTCGGGCTTGGGCGGAAACGCATCGACACGGCCCTGTACCAGCGCAAAGCGTTCGGAACCAAAATACTTCTCGATAAGCGGAGCCGCCGAGACGTGGTCCTTGTTGGTGAGCACGGCAAGCTGCACACCTGCGGCGCGCAGGCGGTCGAGCATCTCGACTGTGCCGGCATAGGGGGCGGTGTGGTCCTCCTTGTGCTCGCCGTAGTAAGCCCTAAACTCGGCGAGCGTCTGCTCAAACATACGGCCGTCGCCCGCATACTCGGCAGGCATAAAGCGCTCAACCAGCTTGAGCATGCCATTTCCCACCTTGTAGCGGTACTCGTCAACGGCAAACGTGGGCCAGCCGTGCGTCTCGCAGGTATGGTTGCCGGCGGCCGCCAGGTCCTCGAGCGTGTTGAGGATGGTTCCGTCCAGGTCAAAGATCACATGGGAAAAAGCTGCCATAGGTACGCCCCCATCAAGATGACTCATCAAAACGGCACCCATGATAGCGCGTGCCGTTCCAGTCGGGCATGAGCGGGCCAAATGTCCCCCGTGGGACTGAGGGGGCCAAAAGTCCCCGTTAAAACGCTTAAATGGCCTCTAACAGGTACATTTGGCCCCCTCGGCCCCACGGGGGACACTCGGCCCGCTCAATCTTGCGCACGGGGCTTATCGGCCTGTTCAACCCTGCGGGGAATGCCGCCTGCCAGATGCAAACGACCGGTCACGGGTTGTTACGAGTGCCGTGTCCATACTTCCTTAACACATAAGATAAGCTGATAACTGCATATTCAATCCGATTTACCCAGCTAAAGTGTTCTCATTACGCATATTGTTGGTGGGTAGTTCGGGCTCCGTGTGGAGGGGAGAACGTATGAGGTTACCGGCTTTTGCTAAGAAGGCGTTTAGGGGGGGCATAGTCGCGGCGCTTGTGCTTGCCATGCCCGCGCCCGCGCTCGCCTGCACGCAGGTTTACATCGGTAAGAACCAGACAACGACGGGCGATGCCTATGTCGGCCGCGCCGAGGACTATTCACCTCGCTACTGCAAGACCTTTGGCGTGCAGCAGCCGATCGACAACCCTGTCTTCCGTTCTTTCGAGAACGATTCTGTGCCGGGGACCGGCTTTGAGTACACCTATCAGGGTCGCTCGTATCGTTACACCTATGTTCGTGACAATCCCGATGAGTGGGATGCCCAGGACGACGAGGCAGCGTCCCGCGTGTATTCCGAGGCCGGCACCAACGAGCGCGGCGTCTCCGTTTCCGCGACGCTCACAACGGATTACAACGACGGAATCGATGCTATCGACCCTCGTGTCGACACGGGCATCGGCGAGTATAACCTGGCCGACTACCTGTTGAGCGTTTCGTCCACGGCGCGCGACGGCGTGGAGAAGCTCGGCGCCATCATCGATCAGTATGGCTCTCAGGACTGCAACCAGATCGTCATTGCCGACAATACTGAGACCTGGATTTTCGCTCAGCTTTCGGGCCATCAGTGGATTGCCGTCAAGATGGGCGACGACGTGGCGTCCGTTAATCCCAACATCGGCGGCCTGCAGTATAAGGTCGATCTTGACGATGCGAGTCAGTGCCTGCACTCGGCCGATGTCGTGACGCTGCCCGAGTCCAACGGCGTTCTCGTAACCTATGACGACGGCACGCCGAACATCTTCAAGACGTATGGCAAGGAGAATTCGGGTTCGTCGCAGAATACGCGCCTGGCCCAGGGACGTGCTTACTTCGGTGCTGCCCTTGCGCCTCAGACGGACTATACCGTTGATGAACAGGGTCGCGTCACCTCGCTCATCGACCCGCAGCTGACGTTTACGCCGGGCATCAAATCCGATACGTTCACGGCGTTGCGTTCCCTCGCTGCCCGCGGTGAGCAGGATGACAGCCTCAACGCCAATCTCAACAGTGCCCTGTATGCCATCGGCAACAACAGGACGACCGAGGGCAATATCTTCCAGATTCGGTCCGGCCTTTCCAGTGATATCGCCACGATTCAGTGGGAAGCGCTTTCGCGTTGCGAGTTCAGCGTGTACCTGCCCAGCTACTCTGCGCTGTTGACGGAAGTTCCGGCTGACTACTTCCCGGCGTGGAACACGGTGGACGGCACTTATACAGGACGCAAGGACGACGTTGCGCAGGCTTTGGTCGAAAAGGACGGCAAGAACCTCGACTACGTCTTCATGGACATCAACACGCTCGCCTACAACAACCGTGCCTCGATGGGTGAGAACGTGCGCGCCTACCTCGATGTCCTTCAGAAGCAGGTTATCGCCCAGCAGGACGTTGTTGACGGGTTGATGCAGGCGACCCCTGCCGATCAGCGCACGGACCTTGCCAACAAGGCGTTTGCCGCAGTGAGCGAACAGGTCTACAACAAGGCGGCCAAGCTTCTCGATGAGATGCGCGCCTATGTGAATGCGGGAGATACCTCGAGTGCGTTTATGCCGAGCGACTATGACGCCGAGAATGGAACCTCCCGGACCCCGATTATGTACGCGTCCGCTTTTGTTGCTCCCAGCATCACGGCTCAGCCGCAGTCGGTAACGTGTGCTCAGGGCGCTGAGGCCAAGCTGAGCGTTGCTGCGACGGTTGATGACAGCGTGGATGGCTCGGATGCCCAGCTTACCTACCAGTGGTTCGTCAAGGGCGAGGACGGTAACTTCTCTGCCATCGACGGGGCGACGGCGGCTGAGTACGTCGCCGCGACGACCGAGGTCGGTTCAAAGGTGTATCGCGTTGAGGTGACGAGTGCTGCCGGGCTGGTTTCCACGTCCGATGAAGCGACGGTGACCGTGACGCAGGCTGCGCAGGAGGAGCCTGGGCAGAAGCCCGGTCAGAAGACGGATGTGAAGACGGACGTCAAGACCGATACCGCCAAGAAGGCGACCAAGGGAGGGCTTGCCAAGACCGGTGATTCGTCTGTGGTGACCGTGGCGCTTCTGACGGTGGCTGGAGTTCTGGCCGTTATGGGGGCCGTGCTTATCCGCAAGCGTGCGAATTAACCGGAGCGGGTCATAAACGACAGCCCTAACTAAAAACGGTCCCGTACGAGTAATCGTGCGGGACCGTTTGCTTGAGCTAAAGCAAAATGAGCGGGCCAACAGCCCCCGTGGGACTGAGGGGGCCAAAAGTCCCTGTTAAAACGCTTAAATGGCTTCTAACAGGTACATTTGGCCCCCTCAGCCCCACGGGGGACATTCGGCCCGCTCAATCTTGCGGGCGGGCTTGGTTCGTTAGCGGCCTAGTGGCGATATGGGTTGCCTATAGGTGGTCATCCGGGAGCCATATGGCTCGGGTATGGCGGTTTTTTGTGTAGCGCATTGACCGATTTACCTGCGGTAACGTACACTTCCTCCGATTAAAAATAGAAGCCGGAGCACGGGTGCGCGCGAGCGCATAAAGGGGAATCGGGTGAGAATCCCGAGCAAGGCGGTTACTGTATGCGGGCGCGCCCGCGAGTCAGATTACCTGCCCGCGCTCTTCTCGAAACCGAGGGCCTCTCTGTTTGCCGCTGGATTCCGGTCTACAAGGGGTGCTGCTGAGCGTGCGTTTTGCTGCCGATAGGGTGGCTGACGTGCGCCTTTGTGCTGCCGGGGTATCGCCTGTCCCGCCTTCTTCGCCATGGCTCTATTGCAGGTTCGCGAAAGAAGGAGAATGGGTGACGCGAAACAACATTATGCTCAAGCGCCTGGGAGCCGCTGCTTTCTCGGCGCTGCTCGTCTGGTCGATGCCGGGTACGTCGGCATTTGCCGAGGGCGTGGCAGAGGTCGCTGTGCAGGCGCAGGCCCAGGCCTCGCAGCAGGCGGATACTGCCGAGAATGCCGACGAGTCGAGTTTCACTGCGGACGAGCAGACGGGTGCTGAAGGCGCCGAGGTATCGGCGGACGAGGCGAGCTCCGAGGCCGCTCCGTCTGCCGATGAGAGCCTTGCTGCCGCGGCGGACATCGACGACGAGGATGCCGATGCTCAGCAGGCACGCGGCGCGCGCGTCGCCAAGGCCGGCGAGACCGTGATGGTCTCTTTTGCCGATGAGCTGCCCACCATCATCGAGGCCGGGGCTGTCGTGAAGCTCGCGGCGAATATCAGCCTTGAGGCTGGCCAACAGATCGAGACCGTGGCCGGTACGCTCGATGGCCAGGGCCACAGCATCGTGCTCAACGGCAAGGCGCTGGCGAAGAGCGTGGCTGGTACGGTACAGAATCTGGGCGTGACGGGTTCGATGACGATTTCTGGCACCGACGGTCCTATCGCCACCACATGCTCTGGTACCGTGCAAATGTGCTGGTCGACGGCAAGCCCCTCTGACGACAATTGGACTTTCGCTGACGCTGCCGGTCTTGTAGGCAAGCTCGATGGCGGTTCGGTGCTCAACTCGTATTACGCCGGCAGCCTCAGCGGCATGCCCTTTGGCGGTTACGGCCTCGTTGCCTGGTATCAGTCTGGCACCGTGACCAACAATCTGTTCACTGCGGGCGATCAGGCGTGCGGCTACAAGGTCGATTCTTCCTTTGGCAGCAAAATCTCTGTCGACGACCTCAAGACCCAGGCCTCGGTCGATAAGCTCAACACCGATGCCCCTGCCACCGGCTTTACCTGGTCTGCGCAGGGCGGTTTGCCTGTGCTGATCTCGGGCGGCGCTGCGGTCGTCGTGAACAAGGATGCCCTCAAGGCTGCGATTGACGATGCCAACGCCAAGATCGAGAACGACTACACGGCCGAGAGCTGGTCGAAGCTCGCTGAGGCCCTTGTGAGCGCTCAAGACGTCTACGCCAACGATGACGCCAAGCAGGCCGAGGTCAACGCCGCAACCAAGACACTCACCGATGCTATTGCCGCGCTCGAGAAGCCCAAGCCCACCGAGCCCGTGGCTCAGCCGCAGAACGTAGTGCACCTGAGCTCGCAGAGCGACCTCGAAAACAAGTTCAAGCCCGCCGACGCCGACGCCGACGCCTATTACGTTCTCGACAACGACATTACCATCGATGACGAGTACTTCTTTGCTCCCATGGGCATACTTGCGGGCACACTCGACGGCCAGGGCCACACCATCACCTTCGCCAACGGCGGTGGCGTGAAGTCGCTCATGGGCGGCGTTGCCTCCACGGGCGTGGTGCAGAACATCTCGTTTGCCGGCAAACTGAAGCAAGCGACGGACGGCAAGGCGTTCGGCCCCCTGGGCAACAGTGTGCAGGGCGCCGTGCTCAACTGCTCCACGAGCGTGACCGGCAAGGGCGTTGCGGGCTTTGCGCGCACGCTCGACGGCGGCATCGTGTCCAACTGCGTGTCGACCTCCGAGGGCACGGCGGGCGCGCTGTTCGCGACCTACAACGCGGGCCAGCTCGTCAACACCTACTGGGGCGCATTCCTCACCAACAAGATGGACGCCCCCGCCTCGGCGCTCGTCAACGCCTATGCCGTCGACCCGGCCGACATGGCCACCGACGCCTTCGCCGACCTCATCAACGCTAACTGCGGCGCCAACGGCAGCAGCTGGGGTATCGATAAAAATGGCACGCCGGTCTTTGGCTCGGGCAACAGCTACCAGGCGCCCGAGGATACCACGCCCGACGACACCTACACCGTGAGCTTCACGGCCAACGACGGCACCAGCCAGGCGGTTGCCGACCATATGCTCGAGGTTTCGCCCGACGCTGTGAACGCCTACCGCAAACTTGGCGTTTTTGCGCTTAAGGGCGTGCCGGCCACGAGCACCGTCACCTGGGGCACCGACGATGCCAACCGCGGAAACATCGGTATCAACGAGTCCACGGGCGAGCTCTACATCTACGACAACGCCACCGGCACGGTGACTGCCACCGAGCATAAGGCCAATGGTTCCGAGCAGACCGTGGCCACCATCAAGATCAAGGCCAAGGCCAAACAGTTCGATGACTTTGAGCTGTGGTATCGTGCCTCCGACGGCACCGTGAGCGACGTGACCGATGGTGCGGCTACCGTCCAGGGCTCTGAGGTGCGCAACCTCGAGGTGCGCGTGCATTACGTCGACGCCGATAAGGACGAGTACGTGCCCGTTTCGTTCAGCCGCTTCCACTTTGCCTCGAGCGATCCTACGACCATCTACAGCAACGACTACTCGGCCTGCTTTTACTTCAAGCATGCCGGCAGTGCCACGATCACCGTTACCCCGCGCGACGTCGCATCTGCGGGCGCTGGCTCCAAGAGCGTGACGCTGACGTCAGAAGCCGTGGCCGCCACGTCCATCTCGATGGGCTATAACGAGGACGGCGCCACCGTCTACCTGCAGGGCCGCAACCCGCTCTCCGAGCGCGGCGCGTTTTTGACCGATCACGCACGCCCGGTGGTGGCGCCCGACAACGCCACCAACCGCGACAACTTTACCGTGACGAGCAGCGATCCTGCCGTGGCGGCCTACGCCACCGCGGGCGAGATCGGCTACACGGCGTACAAGGCCTGTCTCTTATACACATCTCCGAGCCCACGAGACCGATCAGTATCT
>CABSNX010000004.1 GCA_902479205.1 uncultured Collinsella sp.
ATTTTGGGATATTAGATAACGTTTTAGCTGGTAGAATGGCTATTCAGCCGAAGCGTTACTTTGGCTAAGCCAACCGCTTGAGACATAACCTCTAGCTCGATGAGGCCCGGACCGTATTGGTTCGGGCCTTTTTGTGTCTCGAGGACTCGTTAACGCCCTGAAATAGAGCTATCTTCGGCACCGGTCTCTCGTCAAAAACTAAGTGAGTAGACTTTTCGAAACTTGCCGAGCAGGTCATCCATATCACTTTATAAAGCCGCAGGTAAATGCCTTGTTGCAAAACGGCCTGGTCTCCAAAGTGCCAAAAGCCTACTCACTTAGAACCGCAGCCGTCCACGATCGAGCTGTTTTGTGTCTAACGGGCATCTTTCCGTCAATTACTCCCAATTTTGTCCAGTCAACGAATAGTTCAGACCGGAGTAATGTCTCAGCCCTTTGCTCATCCGAGCTTTTATCACGATATTCAGCATCGAGCATCCTGCATATGGCCTTAACGATCGCGCGGAATCTATCCTCATCGGATATCTGTCTGTGTGTCAGGAGAAGTACATCGTAGCCCATGGCCTGAAGGGCTGTCATGCGGTCAGCGTCACGCAAGCCATCCCCTGCGCGTCCGTGCGAGGCCTTTCCCTGACATTCAATGGCCACCTGTCGCTTACCGTCCGGTGAAGAAAGAAGTAGGTCGATATATACACGGGACTTTCCCACAATCGCTCGGGCACTTGTGCTTAACGTCACTTCAACATTAAGCTCTATGCCGCAAAAACCTTCGCCTCCCAGGGATCGCGGCAGTGCAAGTAGCAAATACGCCTCGACCTCAAAAGGCGACGCGGCACCCAATGGAACGAGTTGCGATACCGCCATAAATCTATTGCCGTAACGCATCCCGCAAACATCTGAACAAAAACGGTCAAGGTCTCCGCCCAAAACCAAAGCGTCTCGACGCCATAAATTTGAGGCGGTGCCGTCCTCGGACGGGCAGCGCACCCAACCGAACGTTGTCGAAATCGCGCCCGAATCAATTGCACGCGAAAGCTCCGCCTCAAGTGCCGCCGGCAGGGCACACACCGCAAACAGGCCGCACATCTCCGCCAACACAAAAAGAAGCTGAAGATCCGTCAGATGCCGCGACATGATGAATGCCGTCAGTAGAGGAGACGTAATCAAAAATCCATGCTCCGTTTCCAGCACGGATTCCCTGGGAAGCTCGCCCAGAAACAGCCGCTGCCTAATGCTGGCAGAGCATGTCCGTTTGCTTCTCGTCCGAACCAATGTATACAACGGAAAGCCGAGTGCAACCGCAGCCGTCGGGTTACGGGCGAGGTCATATCGCTGCCGGTCTTCTTCCGGTCGCGGAAGCGGCGGACACAAAGCGCGGACTTGAGGGGGCAAACGCCAGTATCTAAAAGCCGATATGTCACAAAGTAAATCCTTCATAGGCACAGGAAAACACGAATTTCAACCCAGCCTGTCTCGCATTGGGGCGAACGCACCAAAAATGGCACCGAACGGACTGTTAAGTTTTCAACAGCCCTCCCCAACTGGCCAAAAGCTTGCCAAAAGCTGGACGAAGCCCTGTTGAAAACCCCATTTTTTTCTTATGCAGAAACTTTGCGCGGCAAGTGAGTAGACTTTTTTGAACATCCCGAGCAGGCCGGTCATCCTGCTTTTCAAAACCGCAGGTAGATAGCTTGTTACAAAACTGCCTGGTCGCCAAAGTTCCAAAGGTCTACTCACTTAGGTTGCAGAGTGCTCCCATTAGCTGCAATTCCAAGGTATTAAGCACTTTTGGACTCAAATCGTCATACTGAACAAGAATTTGACTTGAGTTTTCAGGGACAGATGCGCCATCGGCACACCAATAGCAGTCACTGACATCGACGAACGGGATACCCGAGCGCGTGAGGGCCCGCACAAAAGAGCTTCCACCCGCTCCGCGCTTTGCAGCCACGGTGCAGTAAAGGCCTGCGTCTGCATGTTCAATCGAGACCTCCCCCGCCGGAAACGCTTTCCGTACAAGCGACGCCAGGCCATCGCGCGCCTCGCGAGCATGCACGCGCACACGGTTCACATACCGCTCATAATCACCCGATTCCAGCAAGCGAGCCAAAGCGACTTGGTCAACAGAACTCACCGATGAGGCGTAAAAACCAAGGTTGCGCCTAAACCGCTCCATTAGCTCATCGGGCAACACCATGTACGCTAGACGCAACGCCGATGACAGGCTCTTCGAAAACGTGTTGGTGTAGATAACCGACTGAGCGGCATCGATTGACGCGAGCGTGGGAATCGGTTTGCCGGCAAGGCGAAACTCACAATCAAAGTCATCTTCGATGAGATACCGACCTGGTCGCTCGGCGGCCCAGCTCAGCAGCGCGTAGCGACGTGCAATGCTCGTCACAAGGCCGGTCGGATACTGATGGGACGGCATCAGGTGAAGGACATCGGTCCCGCTTTTCTGCAGAGTGCTCAAGTCCACGCCCTCATCATCCAACGGGATATGTCGAACTTTGCAGCCCATAGCCTGATAGATGCGCGTCAGGCGTAAATAGCCCGGATCCTCAACGGCATACACCTTGTCGGCTCCAAGCAGCTGAACCAACATGGTATCGAGCAGCTGGGCGCCCGCACCGATAACAATGTTATCGGAATTGACATTCATACCCCTTGTCCCGCGCAGATGGCGAGCAATTGCGCGTCGTAGCCGAGCGGTGCCCTGTGCCGGTGCGGGCGAAAAGATCTCGCGCTCGTCTTCGGATGCCAGCGTCGCCCGCAGTGCGCTTTGCCAAAGCCGCGCCGCCTCCAAAGCGGAAGGAGAGAGCGCGTCGAATCGCTCGACCTGTCCGTTGACATCATGCGCGCTGGGGCCCACAGAGACGGCATCTCGGTCGATGTTCCCCGTAGCCAAAGGCAAAACCGGTGCATCCGGAAGCTCGCAAGCGTAGTAGCCACGACGCGGCATTGAGCAAATATAGCCCTCGGCAAGTAACTGGCTATATGCATTTTCGATAGTAATGACACTGATTCCCAGATGACTGGCAAAGGCGCGCTTAGACGGCAAATGCTCCCCCGCCGCAATGCGTCCAGCAACAATATCGTCTCGAATTTGCTGGTAAACATACTCATAGAGCGATGCTTCGCCGCGTTTTTCCAAATTGTAGTCAAGCATGAGCCTATCACCTGACCTTATTAAGCCATTCAATCTGGTATTAGTCTGACCTTGTTATTATCTCGAAAACTGAGTATTTCGCCATACCCAGCTCCCCGATAGGATGTTCCGTCAAGCAATGCACATGCCAACCAAGGGAGCAACCATGGCAGAACAGACCAGCAAGGCCGATCGCGTCAAACTCAATCGCGAGCTCGCGCAGATGCTCAAGGGCGGCGTCATCATGGACGTCACCACGCCCGAGCAGGCGCGCATCGCCGAAGAGGCAGGCGCCTGCGCCGTCATGGCACTCGAGCGCATCCCGGCCGATATCCGTGCCGCAGGCGGCGTCTCGCGCATGAGTGACCCCAAGATGATCAAGGGCATTCAAGAGGCCGTCTCCATCCCCGTCATGGCCAAGTGCCGCATCGGTCATATCGTCGAGGCTCAGGTCCTTCAGGCTATCGAGATCGACTACATCGATGAGTCCGAGGTTCTCTCCCCCGCCGACGATGTCTACCACATCGACAAGACCCAGTTTGACGTCCCGTTTGTCTGCGGCGCCCGCGATCTGGGCGAGGCGTTGCGCCGTGTTGCCGAGGGTGCCACGATGATTCGCACCAAGGGCGAGCCGGGCACGGGCGACGTCGTCCAGGCTGTGCGCCATATGCGCAAGATCCAAAAGCAGATCCGCGACGTTGTTGCCCTGCGCGACGACGAGCTCTTTGAGGCAGCCAAGCAACTGCAGGTTCCGGTCGAGCTGGTGCGCGAGGTCCATGCCACGGGTAAGCTTCCCGTCGTGAACTTTGCCGCCGGCGGCGTAGCGTCCCCCGCCGACGCCGCGCTGATGATGCAGCTGGGTGCCGAAGGCGTCTTTGTGGGCTCGGGCATCTTTAAGAGCGGCGACCCCGCCAAGCGCGCAGCCGCCATCGTCAAGGCCGTGGCAAACTTCACCGATGCCAAGCTCATCGCTGAGCTTTCGGAGGACCTGGGCGAGGCCATGGTGGGCATCAACGCCGACGAGATCGAGATCATCATGGAGGAGCGCGGGCGCTAGTCCGGCAGAAAGGATCGCACATGAGCGATTATGCAGACCAGACGGTCGCCGTGCTGGCGGTCCAAGGCGCTTTTGCCGAGCACGAGGCAAGACTATCCGAGCTTGGCGCACACTGTATTGAGCTGAGGCAGGCGGCCGATTTGCAGCAGGACTTTGACCGTCTAGTACTTCCCGGCGGCGAGTCTACCGTTCAAGGGAAGCTGCTTGATGAGTTGGGCATGCTCGAGGAGCTTCGTGCCCGTATCGCTGAAGGCATGCCCGTCCTGGGCACCTGCGCCGGCCTGATTCTGCTGGCTCACGACCTTGCCGCCCATGACGATAAGGGCACGCCGCGTTTGGCAACCATGGATGTACTTGTCGAGCGCAATGCCTACGGCAGGCAGCTCGGCAGCTTTCGAACCAAGGGGCAGGTAGGCGGTATCGACGGTGAGGTGCCGCTGACGTTTATCCGCGCGCCCCGCATCGTCGAAGTGCACGGCGACACTGAGGCCGTAGCCGAAGTCAACGGTCGCATCGTCGCCGCCCGCCAAGGCAACCAGCTCGGCGTCACCTTCCACCCCGAGCTCGACGACGACATGCGCCTCCACGAGCTCTTCCTCCAAATGTAGGGAGAAAACAAACGAGCGTGGATTTTCGGACGCATAGCAAATGAGAGTGGATAATCTCCCACTTTGAGCTCGAATGCAGACTCAAACCGGGAGATTATCCACTCTCATGCTATGTAGTCGTTGGGGACGTTCTTAAACGACTACCCGAACAAGAACGTCCCCAACGACTACATTGTGATAGACGACCACGTTTGCCCAGATATAAAACCGGCCAAAATAAACCCGTCCCTTTTTGGCAGGCGTTGATCAAGGCAACGCCGATGTTTTGACACCGGCAGCGAAAACCCGCCAGAGCGAGGGAGGCCCTTTTGGGGCGAGATGACGCCATAGATTGAACATAAGTCAGCGAGCGGGTCGCATTTGAGGCAAGGTGACGTGAAACGAAAGGGCGCTGACCTTCTGGTCGCGCCCTTGAAGTTGAACGTCAGATTGTCCAAATGCGGCCCGCGCAGCGTCGAGCCGTTACGCGGTTTGGTAAAACCGCGTAACCCAACTAAAAACGGTTGCCGCGGAAGCCGCCACCGTTGCGGCCGCCGCGGTCGCCACCGCGACCGCCGCGGTCGTTACCACGGTTGCCGCCAAAGCCGCCACGGTTGCCGCCGCGGTCGCCATAGCCACCACGGTTGCCACCAAAGCCGCCTCGACCGCCACGGTCGCCGCCACGGTCACCAAAGCCGCCACGGCCACCACGATCGCCACCGCGACCCCCACGGTCGCCGCCACGGCCGCCACGATCGCCAAAGCCGCCGCGACCGCCACGGTCGCCGCCACGGCCGCCACGGTCGTCACGGCCGCCGCGAGGACCGCGGTCCTCGTCCAGGCCCATAGCGACGAGCGGAGCAATAACCTTATCGAGAGCGGCCATCAGCTCGGTGGCCTCCTCGTAAGAAAGCTCGGGCAGGAGCTTCTCCTTCTTGTTGGCAAGCTCGACCAGGCCCTCAGCGGCATCCTCGGCGGCGAAGACGACGATCTTGCGCATATCGCCCTCGGCGTCGTCGATGCGGCCGACCAGATCGGCAGCCTCGGCCTCGGCCATCAGGCCATCGAGCTCACGGAGGCGCATGCCCAGCAGGTCAGACATTTCCTTCTGCTCCATCTTGGGCTTGAGGTCAAGAAGCTTGATGGCGCGCTCGATGTTCGCCATGCGCTCGGCCTTGGCCTCCTCCTCCTTGGAAATAGCAAAGCGACGGCTACGCAGCAGGCGGGCGGCCTTCTGCATCTTGTCCATCAGCTCTTCGTCATCGTAATCAACGGCGGCCTCGACAACCTCGGCCTCCTCCTCGGCGGAAACCTCGTCAGCAGCCTCAACCTCGGCAGCTTCGGTCTCCACGGTCTCGACTGCCTCGACCTCGGCAGCCATGGTCTCGTTCTCGGTCTCGTTCATGATCTCTTCGTTCTCGGACATGAGACTCCTTCTTGGCCCTCTCGGGCGTCATCGCCCCATTCGCGGGGCCCGTCGCGCACTCTTTGCGCTTTAAACAATCATGCCTCTCGGCAAAACGTCCATTAGTTTATGGTGTCGCCATCCAATCTAGCTGCAGAATCTATGTGCACACATTAATGCGACATGTGCGACTCGCGACGAGCGTACACCAGCGACGCCACAAACCCGACCACGGCAATTACAGCCGCCACACGCACGGCAGTTGCAAATCCAATCGCCTGGGCAACGTCCGTCGCAACGCCAGCGGCACCGGCAGTCGCCGCAGAGCTCGAGAGCAGGCCGATAAACAGCGACGGGCCAAGCGATGCGGCAATCATGTTCCACGTGTTGAGCAATGCCGTTCCGTGAGGATGTTCAGAGGCAGGCAGCGTCTCCAAGCCGGCCGTTTGCGAGGGGCTCAGCACCAAACCGACTCCGGCATACACCACAACGGTCAGCGCCACGACGACGCCGATGTTCATGCTTGCCGCCGTCATCGATATGGCAGTCTGTCCCACGGCAATCAGGGCAAAGCCGACCGGCAGCAGCGGCCATGCGCCGCGGGCGTCCATCACGCGTCCGCCCACAATCGAGGTCACGGCGTTGCAGGCAATCGCCGGCAAAATGAGCAAGCCCGCAATAAGTGCGGTCATGCCGTATGCACCCTCAAAATAGAGCGGCAACAAAACGCTCATCGAGAACGTCGTCATCATCGACACCACCACAAGCAGGCACGCAGGCCAAAAACGAACGCTCGCCATGGGACGCACGTTAAGCACCGGATGCTCGAGATTGAGCTGGCGGGCCGCAAACAGGCCGAGCAGCACAATGGCGGCGAAGAGCGTCACGATGCCGGTAATCAAATCGGTCGAGAACTCGCCTACGGAATACACAAAAGCCGTAACGCCGGCGGCGAGCAAAACAACCGACAGAATATCAAGCGTGGTGTTCGAGCGCTCTCCGACATTCTGAACATGCTTTACGCCCGCCGCAGCGACCACAATACCGCCCACCAGCGGTACTACGAACACCGTCCTCCAGCCAAACAACGTGCACATTAGACCACTGATCACGGGTCCAAACGCCGGCCCCAGCGTAATGCAGGCGCCGCCCAGGCTCAGGTAGAGACCGAGCTTCTCACGCGGGGCGCAAGACAGCACCACGTTCATCATGAGCGGGAACAAGATGCCCGATCCCGCGGCCTGCAAAATACGGCTTGGCAGCAAAACGCTAAACGACGGAGCGAACAGGCACAGGACTTCGCCGGCGACCATGCATCCGCATGCGAAAAACAGCAGCTTGCGCGTCGAGAATCGGCCGGACAGGAAGGCCATGATGGCCGTAAAGATCGACGTCACGATCATGTAGCCCGAAACGAGCCACTGCGCCGTGGTGGCACTCACCAAAAAGGCTGCCATAATGTCGTGCAACGCCACGTTAATGATGTTCTCGTTAAACGCGGCAACAAAGGCTGCAATATACATTACGACGAGAATTGCCGCAGTGGCCGATGGCGGTGCTTGAACTTGTTGCTGAGATTTGCTCCCCATGCATTTCCTTCCTCTTGGAACGAGAGTCGCATCGCCCCAGAGGAACAGTCCAGGGCGAAAATGAGCCCTAGACTTACGCCAGACGCCGTACACGACGAGTCTGGCAACATGGTCCAACGTCGAAAGATTGTAACGCGAACGCGCAGCTTTCCTTCCGCGCTATTATTAAAAGTCCACGAAAGCATGAGACATGAGGAGCCCGCCATGATTAAGCCCATCATGAAATCCGAGTTCTTTTTCGCCTTCCTTCCGAAGACGCGGGACCCGACGATGCCGCGACCGGGCAGGACCTCCTGGATACGCTCCACGAGCATGAGCACGAGTGCGTGGGTCTCGCCGCCAACATGATCGGCGTGCGCAAACGCATCATCTGCGTAAAGGACGGCAACAGGACGCTCCTGATGTACAACCCTCAAATTCTTGAGCAGGTCAATGCCTATCAGACGAGCGAAGGATGTCTCTCGCTGATCGGCGAGCGTCCCTGCACCCGCTATCGCCGCATTAAGGTGGAGTATTTGGACGAGAACTTCGTCCACCGCATCAAAAACTTCTCGGGCTACACCGCCGAGATCATCCAGCACGAAATCGACCACTGCAACGGAATCGTTATTTAGTTCCACCGATTCAAGAAAGCTCCCTGCAGCCAAGCAACTGCAGGGAGCTTTCGATTGTATGGAGCCTCTATCCCTTAGCTCTGGCGGTAATGATCGAAGAAGTCGGCGAGGTCTTCGAGCGACTCTTTGAGCACTTCCATGCGCGGCAGGTACACGATGCGGAAATGATCGGGCTCGGCCCAGTTAAAGCCGCCGCCGCGCGTGATCAGAATCTTCTTCTCGTGCAGCAGGTCGAGGGCAAACTGCTCGTCATCGGTGATGTTGAACTTCTTAACATCCATCTTGGGGAAGATATAGAACGCCGCGCGCGGCTTGACCACCGAGATGCCATCGATCTTGTTGAGTGCCTCATACACAAAGTTGCGCTGCTCGTAGACACGGCCGCCGGGGCGGATGTAGTCGTTGACCGACTGATGGCCGCCGAGCGCCGTCTGGACGATCGACTGGGCTGGCACGTTGGAGCACAGGCGCATATTAGAGAGCATGTTGACGCCCATGATGAAGTCGCTCATGCAGCGCTGGTTGCCCGAAAGCACCATCCAGCCAATGCGATAGCCCGCGATCATATGCGACTTGGACAGGCCGCTAAACGTAATGCAAGGCAGGTCGGGGGCGAGCGAGGCAATGGAGACATGCTCGTAGCCGTCCATGCACAGGCGGTCATAGATCTCGTCGGCAAAAATCATGAGCTGGTGCCTGCGCGCAATCTCAACGATGCCCTCGAGCACCTCACGCGGATAGACAGAGCCCGTGGGGTTGTTGGGGTTGATGATGACGAGAGCCTTGGTCGCGCTCGTGATCTTGGACTCCATATCCTCCAGGTCAGGATACCAATCCGCCTGCTCATCACACAAATAATGTACGGGATGACCGCCGGCAAGGGTTGCGCACGCCGTCCAGAGCGGATAGTCGGGGCTGGGGATCAGAATCTCGTCGCCATTGTCGAGCAATGCGTTCATCGAAAGCTGAATGAGTTCGGACACGCCGTTGCCCGTGTAGATGTGCTCCATCTGAACATTGGGCAGGCCCTTGATCTGCGAGTACTGCATAATCGCCTTGCGTGCAGAGAACAGGCCGCGCGAGTTGGAATAGCCTTCGCAGTCGGGCAGCTGCTGACGCATATCCTTAATGACCTCATCGGGCGTACGGAAACCAAAGGGCGCGGGGTTGCCGATGTTGAGCTTGAGAATACGCTCGCCCTCGTCCTCCATACGGGCGGCCTCGTCGACGACGGGACCGCGCACGTCATACAGGACGTTCTCGAGTTTGGTGGATTTAGAAAAAGTACGCATGATGGTGCTCCTTGGAATTTGAGCTGAGGGATGGAGTTCTGGCTTGGAATCGTTGCGAGGCGATGATGTCTCACCTTGATCGGCGTCACCGGCAAGCAGCCAGGTAACATCGACCTCCAAAATGCGGGCGAGCAGCTCTGCCACATCGCGCCGCGGAATCGTCTTGCCACTCACATATTGGCTCATCTGACTCTTGCCGAGTTTTTTGCCGAGCATCTCCGATGCGCGGATTACGTCCGACTGGCGTACGTCGCGATCGGACATGGTCTGTCGCAGGCGATCGCAAAACGTCTCTTGGGCCACAGGAACCTCCTTGCTGGCAAAGTTCAATTTATAGAACACAAATTGAACCTGAGTTCAATTTAGGCAGCAGTATAGCGCGGCGCATTATCTGAAAGTTCAATTTCACAAGAAAATGTACCGAGCCTCGAGAATTGTCCCAAAGTAGACAACGGGTACGCGCTTTTAGAGATATTCAAGGAAACGAGCCGCCGCAAGCGAAACGTCAGCGGTGCGGTATATGGCGTTGATCTGCCGATGAGGATGTCCCTCGAGCGGGCGCACGGCAACATCGAACTGGCAGCGGCGCAAGATGAGCGCCGGAAGAATGCTCACGCCCAGGCCGTCCTCGACCATGGCCATAATCGCATAGTCATCCCAGGTCGACAGCTTAGAGCGCACCGCCAGGCCCGCGCGGCGAAACAGCGGCGTAATCTCGTCGTCGCTACCGCGTTCCAGCAGAATAAACTGCTCGTTGGCCAAATCGGCAAGGGAAACGACCTCCGCGGTGGCAAGCGAGGAGCCCGCTGGCACCACGGCCATCAGCTCGTCTTGCACCAACGGCCGCGACGCCACGCCGACGCCGCGTGGCTCACGCGGAATAAAACCCAGGTCGCAGCGGCCTTCCGCCACCCATTGCTCAATCTCGGAGTAATCACCCATCAGCAGCTCGTAATCGACATCCGGGTGATCGGCGCGAAACAGCGCGATCACCGGTGGCAGTACATGGGTCGCCACACTCGAAAACGTACCGATACAGATCTTGCCACGCATGAGCCCTCGCATCTCGTCCACGCGTCGCTGCAGGCGGCCAAACTCTTCGCATAACGCCTCGACTGCCGGCATCACCTGCCGCCCGTCGGCAGAAAGCACCACGCCCTCGCGACTGCGGTCGAGCACCTTAAAGCCCCAATCGGCTTCAAGATCGGCCACCATGCGGCTCACGCCCGACTGCGAGTAGCTCAGGCGCTCGGCAGCACGCGTAAAGCTTCCGGCGCGCACGGTCTCCAGCAGCACCTGCATCTTTTGAATATTCGTTTCCACGACACGCCTCCACCCTTGCATGAGTTTTTTTCATGTTTGCCATGCATTATATTCGCTTTTCTTCTAAAGCCAGTTCACCCATAGTGAACATGCTCGGATATAGAGGGGATGTCAGCGCATGAACAACGGACTGTTTACGTACCTAGCAGCATTGCTATTGTTTGGCTCCAACGGCATCATCGCCGCTGCCATCGCGCTACCGAGCTCCGATATCGTGCTCCTGCGCACGATTTTGGGCGCACTCTCGCTTGTCACCGTCCTCGCCAGCACCCAACGCCATAAGTTGCAGGCGCCATCTCGCCCCCGCGAAGCCGCAGCCCTCCTCCTCTCGGGAGCCGCGCTGGGCGCCAGCTGGATTTTTCTGTTCCGCGCCTACCAGACGATCGGCGTCGGCATATCCTCGCTGCTGTACTACTGCGGCCCCATCATCGTTATGGCGCTCTCCCCGCTCATCTTTGGCGAAAAGCTGACCGGCGGTAAAATTACCGGCTTCATAGCCGTCGCCTGCGGCGCCTTCCTCATCGCGGCCCAAGGCCTCGGCGGCAATATGCCCATCGCGGGCATCGTGTGCGGCATCGCCTCGGCCTTCTGCTACGCGTTGATGGTCGTTGCCAGCAAGGGAGCGCCACATATCAAAGGTCTCGAGAACTCCACGCTCCAGGTGAGTGCCGCCTTTGTAACCGCGTTGATCCTTACGCTCTTCACGCAAGGTGCCCCCTCGTTCCTCTCCCCCAGCATTGCCGCCGGCATCGATTGGCGCGCCGTTGCCATGCTCGGCATTGTCAACACCGGCATCGGTTGCCTGCTCTACTTTAGCGCCGTCGCCAAGCTGCCCGTGCAGACCGTCGCCGTCGTCGGCTACCTTGAGCCGCTTTCGGCCGTCGTGTTCTCGGCCGTCCTTTTGGGCGAAACCATAACACCGGTCCGCCTGATGGGCGCCGCGCTGATCATCGGCGGCGCGATCTTTTGCGAAGTCGCCGGCAAACGCGCAAACACCAAGGCTGGCATCGCCCAGACAGCACGTGCTTAATAGCCCCTGCTCTGAAATACCACCTGCGTATATGAATAATCCCCAGATGGGGATTATTGTCTAAAACACCCCGATGTGCCAAACTGCTCTTATATGTATAAAGATGGCATAAAGGTCTACCGCTCTTTGCAGAGGCCAGATGTCCAAGGGAGTCCACGTGGCACAGAACAAGCTGGAGGCAAGCCTCCAAGAACAGCGTAGTCAAGGCGGGCATGGAGCCATTCCCCTCTCCGCTGGCATGCTGCTCGTAACGCTCGGCGTCGTCTACGGTGACATCGGTACGAGCCCCATGTACACCATGAAATCAATTGTCGCCAACAACGGCGGCATCGGTACCGTCAGCGAGGACATGATCCTGGGCGCGCTTTCGCTCGTCATCTGGACCATGACGCTCGTGACCACGGTCAAGTACGTGCTGATTGCCATGAATGCAGACAACCACAACGAAGGCGGCATCTTCGCCCTGTTCAGCCTCGTGCGCAAGGTGGCGCCATGGCTGATTCTGCCCGCCATGATCGGCGGCGCGGCGCTGCTCGCCGACGGCATCCTCACCCCCGCCGTCACGGTTACCACGGCCATCGAGGGCTTGCGCACCATCGAGTGGGGCCACGCGCTTTTGGGCGACGGGCAAACCAACGTCATCATTATTACCATCATCATTATCTGCGGTCTGTTTGCCATGCAGCGCGCCGGCACCTCGTCAATCGGCAAGCTGTTCGGCCCGCTTATGACGCTATGGTTCCTGTTCCTGGCGGGCGCCGGCCTGTTCAACATGCTCGGCAACCTGTCCATCCTACGCGCGCTCAACCCCATCCGCGGCATCCTGTTCTTGTTCTCGCCCATCAACCACTCAGGCATCATGGTGCTTGGCTTCGTCTTCCTTTCGACGACCGGCGCCGAGGCGCTCTATTCGGACATGGGTCACGTGGGCAAGGCTAACATTTACGCATCCTGGCCGTTCGTAAAGGCGGCCCTCATCCTTAACTATCTGGGTCAGGGCGCTTGGCTGCTCGCCAACAACTCCAATCCCCAGATGCTCGCGATGGATATCGTCAACCCGTTCTATATGATGCTCCCCGAACCCCTGCGCCCCTTTGCCATCGTGCTTTCGGCCGTGGCGGCCATCATCGCCTCGCAGGCGCTCATCACCGGCTCGTTCTCGCTGGTATCCGAGGCAACCCGTCTCAATCTCATGCCGCACCTGCGCATCCACTACCCCAGCGACACCAAGGGCCAGCTCTATATTCCGCTCGTCAACAACATCATGTGGGTCGGCTGCATCTTCATCGTGCTGCTGTTCCAAAACTCCGAGCGCATGGAGAGCGCCTACGGCCTCGCCATTACCGTGACCATGCTCATGACCACGACGCTTTTGACGAGCTACATCGCCGGCATCCTCAAGCACAAGCTGGGCGCCTGCGTCTTCGCCCTGCTCTTTGGTGCCATTGAGCTGTGCTTCTTCGCTTCGTGCCTCACCATGTTCTTTGACGGCGGCTACGTCATGATCTTCCTGGCCGCATTGCTGTTCGGCCTTATGTACGTGTGGCGCCGCGGCACCGCCATCGAGCGCACGCAGACGATACTGCTGCCCGTCTCCAAGTACATCGACCAGCTCAATCGCCTGCGCAATGACGAGACCTACCCCGTGCTCGCCGACAATCTGGTGTTCCTTACCAACAGCCCCGACCCGCTCACGCTCGACCGCGACGTGCTCTACTCCATCTTGGATAAGCATCCCAAGCGCGCCAAGGCATATTGGTTCATCAACGTACACGTTACCGACGAGCCCTATACGCACGAGTATTCCGTTGAGACCTTTGGCACGGACTTCCTGTTCCGCGTGCGCTTGGACCTGGGCTTTAAGGTCAATCAGCGCATCAACGCCTACCTGCGCCAAATCGTTGGCGACCTGATGGCATCGGGTGAGTTGCCGCCGCAACATCACACCTATTCCATCTACGAGACACGCGGCAACGTAGGCGACTTCCGTTTTTGCATGCTGCGCAAGATGCTTGCTCCCGAGACGGACATCAACCGCAACGACCATCGCGTCATGGCCATCAAGTACGCCGTCCGCCGCGCCTGCGGAAGCCCGGCACGTTGGTACGGTCTCGAGAACTCGGCCATCATCATCGAGTACGTGCCGCTGTTTGCCCGCATGCGCCCGGCCGTTAAGCTCGTGCGTACCCAGGTGCCGCTCGAGGTTCAGATCGAAGAGGCCGAGGAAATGGAAGTCGATATCTTCTCGGACGACTTGGTCAACGGCAACGAGGCCGGCAAGAGCATGAACGTCGATCCCACCGAGCTGCTCGAGAGCGTCGCCGATATGCCCGAACAGCAACAGCTCGACGGCCTCGAGAACGAACAACTCAACGACGCCAACTTCTAGCGACGTCATAAATCAACGACAGCGGCCCTGCACCTCACGAGAGACGCAGGGCCGCTTTGCATTGCAGTAAAGCTAACAGCTACGAACGACGCGGCTCGGGAACCACGAGCCTATCGGGGCTTGCGCCCTCGGCATCCATCAGGCTCACGTAGCGAATCGACGGATCATCATACATCGCGTAGTAATAATTGCCCGTGCGCGCGCTAAAGCATCCGGTGTAGATAGTCTTCTCGAACTTGCCATCGCCCATCCTGGACGCCCCCTCAATCATCACCACGCCCTCAAGTGAACGGAACATGCGGACGACGTTTTCGATCTCGCTCTCCTTTTGCGGGTAATTGGCATTGAGGTACGCCGCCTTTACAAAACGGCTCGGCGAATAGCAGTCACCCGGAATACCGCGCATGCCGGCGCCCGCGCCATAGGGCTTGAGCTCGGCGCCACGCCACGTCGCCGTCTGCGGAAAATCGCTTGTGGCAGTGATATAGGTGCGCAGGTTTTCCATGTGCCACGGGAAGGTCGGCTGGTTGGCAAGGGTGTCGACCGGATTGTCGTATACATGCAGGCCGTCAGCCATCATCTCGACCACGATGCTGCGCTGGCTGTCGCCGATAATCCAATGGAGCAGCGACACGCCCAGCCCCTCTCCGGCAGATTTGGCGACAATCACCGTGTCGCGCAGCGCGGCCTCGACCTCATCGACCGTCGAGAACGTCGCTGCCACCCACAGGGGGAACTCATAGGCCGCGATATTGGTCTTGCCGTCGACAGGGTCCTCGGCATACTCGGCATAACCCGGGAAATTGAGACCCGCCACGGCGAGGCCCGCATCGTTGCCGCAATCGAAGAACATAGGGTAGTTCCTGTAATCGATGCACATACCGATCACCGCGTGCGCCGCTGTCGCGTCGTCGATAAACGAATACGGAATGTGAAACCCGCGCGGCATCACGCGAACCTGTTGGCCGTAGTCAAAGCTCCAGTCGAGATTGCGGCCCAGATACATGTGGCCAGAATTATCGGTAAATCGAATACTCGTACACATAGCGCCTCCTAGCTTTACGTTCTTGCTAATCTCATTGTCACCAATCAAAGAGGCGCTAAACACAAAAGCCCGGACATGACAACAATGTCATGTCCGGGCCAAAAGAGACGAAGTGCGGTGCTGTAGTCACCCTAGACAAGTTTACCTTGGCAGTGGTCGATCATATGCTGGATCATCTGTGCCTCAAAGCCCGCGTAGTCGCGGCGGCACTCCTTCATCTTGCCGTCGACAATCTGGTCAAAGGCAACCTTGCACTTGATATAGCGCGTGGACTTGGTGACCTCCTCGTGCGTCAGGCAACTCTCCTCCATCTTGCTGGCGCCCAGGCCAAACACCAGACGGGGGTTGTAGAGCACGTGGGGCTCGCCGGCGTCGTCCAGATAGACGCAAACCTTCTTGGTAACGCCAATCTGGTTAGCGGCAAGGCAGCCGGCATCGTCGAGCGACTTGATGGTATCGATCAGGTCCTGTGCGACCGACTCGTCCTCGACGGTCGCAACCTCGCAACGCTGGGACAGGATAGCCTCGTCGTGGCAAAGCTCTTTAATCATACGTTCCTCCATAGGGGTCGTTGTAACCGCTTAAGTATACGGTACCCACACATTTTCATGCGAAAAATACCGTCCGTCTGCTACGAAGCGCCGAACATCAACATGCGAGGAACAACAGCGTCGTAAAGGGGCTATAGTGGGAGCGTTCGTGTCAATCGGCCTAAACTCGGGGCCGAACAAGGAAAGGGTATGCATGGACGAACTATTTCACGTCAGCGAGCGCAAGTCCACAATCGGGACCGAACTCCGCGCCGGACTGACAACATTCCTGGCGATGGCCTACATCATCGCCGTCAACCCTGCGGTGCTCTCGGGCGCCGGCATCGATGCGGGAGCGCTCGCCTGCGCCACCTGCCTGGGCGCCGGCATCATGACCATCTGCATGGGCATCTTCGCCAACCGCCCGCTCGCCTGCGCGTCGGGCTTAGGCGTCAACGCGATGATTGCTGGAATCACCACCACCGTCTGCGGCGGCGACTGGCACGTGGCCATGAGCGTCATCTTCCTTGAGGGCGTCGTCATCTTGCTGCTCGTGCTTTGTGGCCTACGCGAGGCCATCATGGACGCCATCCCGGTTGTCCTGCGTCACGCCATCTCGGTGGGTCTGGGCCTGTTCATCGCCATGATTGGCCTGTGCGATGCCGGCATTATCACCGCTGGCGCCGGTACACTCGTCGGTCTGGGCGACATCACCTCCCCCACCTTCATCGTCGGCATTATCTCCATCCTGGTGACGGTCGCCCTCGCCTGCCGCAACGTCCCCGGCTCGCTGCTCATCGGCATCGTCGTCGCCGTCATCGCCGGTATCCCCCTAGGTGTGACCCAGGCTCCGACCGGTATCATCGCCCCGCTCGACTTCTCGAGCATCGGTGGCCCCATCGCCGACGCCGGCGGCGTGCCCGCCATCGTCAAGGTCCTTACCGACCCCGCGCTCCTCGTCATCTCGTTCTCGCTGCTCATGAGTGACTTCTTCGACACCATGGGCACCGCGATGGCCGTGGCCAAGCAGGGCGAGTTCCTCACCGACGACGGCAACGTCGAGAATATCAAGGAGATCCTGATCGTCGACTCCGCCGCCGCTGCTGTGGGCGGTTTCATGGGCGTCTCCTCCATCACCACCTTCGTCGAGTCCACCTCTGGCGCTGCCGACGGTGGCCGCACGGGTCTCACCTCCGTCACCACCGGCGTGCTGTTCATTCTCGCCGCGTTCTTCTCCCCCATCGTCACCATCGTTTCCAGCGCCGCCACCTGCGGTGCTCTGGTCTACGTCGGCTACCTCATGATGAGCGAGGCCTCCGAGATCGACTGGTCCGACGTGTCGCAGGGTTTCCCGGCGTTCATGATTGTCGCCGGCGTGCCCTTCACCTACTCCATCTCTGCCGGCATTGGCCTGGGCTTTATCGCCTACGTGATCGTCGCGCTCTTTAAGGGCGAGGCCTCCAAGATCAAGCCGCTCATGTGGATCGCAGCCCTCGCCTTCCTCGTCTACTTCTTCGTAGCGTAGCGGCAAAGCTGCCAAAGCAGAACACCAAAGCGCGGAGTCGCATCGAGCGGCTCCGCGCTTTTCTTTTAAAGCCAGGCAACGCACGGACGCGCGATGTATTGCTTCCCGAATTTTGGACATTTTGCCCTCCAAACGGCACTACCGCCGGTTACATCCTGCAGATATGCTGGGCGTAATCGCATAGGCCCCATGAGGATGGGAGTAACCATGGCCGCCTTGTTCACGACCCCCAAGCGCAATGACAAAACCTCTGGAGCCCATTTTGTCGAGCCCGACGTGCGCCGTCGCACGCTGCTCGCACACGGCAGTTGGCGTCGCGTGACGCGCCGCATCGTTGTAGGCGCCGTATGCGCGCTTACGGTGAGCTCGCTGCTCATGCCGAGCGTCTCGCTCGCAGCGGAATGGGTCAAGGTCGGCGGCAACAAGTACAACACCGCGGCGAGCGACGAGGCCGGTACCTGGTCGTGGGACGGCGCCGACGACTTGAAGCTCAACAACTATAACGGCGGCGAGATCCAGGCCGCAGGCAAGCTCAACGTGAATTACTCGGGAACCAACATCGTCACTGCCGAATGGATCGAAAGCATCAACGTTTCTCATGGCACTAACGAGAATGCCGAGCTCAATATCCAAGGCGACGAGGGCGGCACGCTCAGCGTGACATCTACTGAGGACGCTATCCTCTCCACGGGTAATATCAACATCGACGGAGCCGGATCCGTCAACGCCACGAGCACTGGGTTTGATGCCATCAATGCCGGAGGTGATCTCGCTATCAAAGGTTCGGGCAACGTCAACGCCACGGGTGCATCGGATGGCATCAGGGCAAACGGCAATATCACGATTGACGACAGCGGAGCCGTCACCGCCAGGGCTACCAAGGACAAGGGTATTGGAGCCGACAAGAACCTCACCATCAAGGGTGGCGGGACGGTCGAGGCAAGCTCAGCCGATGGTGAGGCCCTTTGGAGCGGCGGCAATATCAACATCTCGGACGGCAGCCAGGTCAAGGCAAGCTCCGAGAAAGACGCTGCCGTCGAGGCCAAGGGCAGCCTCGCAGCCACAAACGCCTCCCTCAACGTAAACGGTGTTGAATATGGCGTCTATGCCCACAAGGGCATCACCCTCGATCATGCAAACGTGACGGTCCGTGCAAGTAAAGGCAGATACGGTGGCGCCAACGCCCTCTTCACCTACCAGGACGACATCGTCGTCAAGAACGGCTCCACCGTGGACGCGTTTGCGGAAGGCGAGGTTTCGGCTGCATTCTCCACCAGAAACGATCGGCCCAACGAGAAGGGCGGCCACATCTACATCAGCGACTCCGTTGTCAAGGCCATAGCCCGCTATGTCGAGAACGGCGACGGCCCCATCCCCTACAGCGAAAACCAAGATGGCGAGACGAGGCGCGAACCCCAAGGCGAGAACATCGGCATCATCGCCCAGACCAGCGAGGGCGTCACACCCGCAGTCATCTCGATCATCCGCAGCAAGGTAACGGCCGAAGGAGATACAGCGGCAATCTTTGCCCGTGCCATGAGCGCTGACGGCAAGACAATCGGCACCATCAAGATTGAGAACGCCGCCATCCAGACGCCCGAAGGCGGCAAGGTCATTGACTATCGCAAGCTCCGTGACGGCATCTACGAGGCAGGCCAAGCCATCGGCACGGGCGACGCCACGGTCGACTCCCTCTATATCAAAGCAGTCGCCAAAAGTACGACCATCGCACCTCCCGAGGTAGCCAAGCCGGAAGACCCCAAGCCCGACGAGACCAAGCCCGCAGAAAGCAAGCCCGCGGAGTCCAAGCAGAACCCCAAGCCTGAGGGCTCAAAGCCGACCAAGGCCGTTGCGGCTTCAACCACGAAAGCCAAGACTACCGGCGTGCTCGCGGCAACCGGCGACACCTCGGGTGCGGCCATCGTGGCAACCGTCCTTGCGGGAACAGCCGCTATCGCCGCAGGCACCATGGCGAGCCGTAAGCGTTCTTAGACGCCTCTGCGCACATGGCAGCTCCCGCGAAGGCCCCGAGCCCGAGCACCGTTTAACGACGCCATCGCCGAGCTCCCCTCCGGCGGTGGCGTTTTCCTGTTCGCACTCGCGCGGTGCGCATGCGATTGTTCTTAATGCAGCCCAACCTGTATGTGCCAGCGTGCGACAATTGGGGCTGCCGATATCACAACACTGAGAGAAGCCCGTCATGGAAGCGCATCAAAAGCAGATAACCGTTTATTCGAATCATACGGAAAGCGCGCCTGTCATCTACCTTCCTGTGGTCGTGGGCGACGGCAGCGAGGTTTATAAGTGTTGCCGAGAGCTCGACTGTCCGCCATTCGCCCTCGTCACCATTGGCGGGCTCGATTGGAATCGCGAGCTGAGCCCCTGGGCATGCGACGGGACCGTGCGCGATGCCGAACCCTTTGGTGGGCAGGCGTCCGGATTTCTCGATGAACTGCTGAACCGGATAATCCCAAAGGTCGAATTATCGCTCCCACTGCCGCCCACCTGGCGCTGCATTGCCGGCTACTCGCTCGCGGGCCTCTTCGCGCTCTGGTCCCTCTGGCAAACCGACGCCTTTGACCGCGCCGCGAGCGCATCGGGGTCCCTGTGGTTTCCTGGCTTTATCGACTATGCGCACGAGCACGCGATGGCAGTTACGCCCGACGCCGTCTACCTGTCACTCGGCAAAAAGGAGGCCAAGACGCCCAACCGCATGATGCGGCATGTACTCGACGACACACGCACGATGGAAGCGTTGCTCGTCGGGCGCGGCATTCCAACAACGCTGGAGCTCAACCCCGGCAATCACTTTGCCCAAACCGACTTGCGCATGGCCCGCGGCATACACTGGATACTGACGCACTAAAAATGGTGCCCACGCGCATATACGCATGGGCACCATATCTTGTTTTAGCTGAACGCAGCTGTTACTCAACAGCTTCCTCAAGCTCGGAGACATCAAACTCAAAATCGTTACCCGGTAGGATGGCATTGAGTACGATGCCCACCAGCGAGCCCACGGCAAGACCGGAAAGCGAAATCGTCACGCCGCCCAGCTCCAGCACGATGGCGCCGGCGGTGCTGTACGCGATGCCGAGCGAAAGCACGAGCACCAGAGCGGTCACCAGCACGTTGCGGTTGTTTTGGAAATCGACCTGGTTCTCGATGAGGTTGCGAACGCCCACGGCGCTAATCATGCCGTAAAGCACGAGCGACACACCGCCGATCACACACGCCGGCATGGCCGCAATGACAGCCGCGAACTTGGGGCAGAACGAAAGCACGATGGCACAGCACGCGGCAATGCGAATCACGCGCGGGTCGAACACGCGCGTCAGGGCGAGCACGCCGGTGTTCTCGCCATACGTGGTGTTGGCCGGAGCGCCAAAGAGCGAAGCCAGAATCGTGGCGAGACCATCGCCGAGCAGCGTGCGATGCAGGCCGGGATCGGCAATGTAGTTGCGCTCGCAGGTGGAGCCAATAGCGGAGATATCACCGATATGCTCGATCATGGTTGCAAAGGCCAGCGGCATGATGGTGATGATGGCCGTCGTGGCAAGGCCGCTATCGAACTGCGGCCCAAAGAGCGCAAACACGGTGTCATCCCACACGATGGGCAAACCAACCCAGGGAGCGGCTGCGACGCCAGAAAAGTCGACCTCGCCCAGCGCAGCCGCAACGGCATAGCTCACCACAACGCCCAGCAAGATCGGCACAATCTTGACCATGCCGCGGCCCCAGATGTTGCAGATGACGATCGCAGCCACGGCAACAACGGCAACAAACCAGTTGGTCTGGCAGTTGGCAATGGCGGAGCTCGCCAGAATCAGACCGACCGAAATGACGATGGGGCCAGTCACCACCGGCGGGAAGAAGCGCATGACGCGCTTGGCGCCAAACGCGCGGAAGAGCGCCGCCAGCACCGGATAGAGCAGGCCGGCGCAGGCAACGCCCAGGCAGGCGTAGGGCAAAAGCTCGGCCTCGCCATTGGGCGCGATGGCGGCATAACCGGCAATAAAGGCAAACGATGAGCCCAAAAATGCCGGCACCTTACCGCGCGACAGGAAGTGGAACAGCAGCGTGCCCAAGCCGGCAAACAAAAGCGTTGCCGAGACCGAAAGGCCGGTGAGCACCGGCACCAAAATGGTGGCACCAAACATGGCAAACAGGTGCTGCAGACCGAGCAGGAACATGCGCGGACGGCCGAGCGACGATGCGTCGTAGATGGCATCGGTGACAGCGGGCGCCGAGGACTGGGACATGGATGTCCTTTCGAATGGAAGGGCGATCGGGCATATCGGATAACCTGCCCGAACGATACGATCCGAACCATTGTACGCGATACGCTATGCCTCGCACGCGCCGTCACCTGCAAACGCTAGCGCTATTTCCAAACGCGCTCGGCAATGCGCTTGACCAGCGCGATCTTTGCCCATTGCTCGTCCTCGGTCAGCTTGTTGCCAATCTCGCAGCTGGCAAAGCCGCACTGGGGCGACAGATACAGGTTCTCGAGCGGCACGTACTTTGCGGCTTCACGGATGCGCTCGACGATAACATCCTCGTTCTCGAGCTCTGCCGCCTTGGTGGTTACCAAGCCCAGCACGACCTTCTTGCCCGGGGCAACGTACTTGAGCGGCTCAAAACCGCCGGCGCGCGGCGTGTCGAACTCCAGGTAAAATGCGTCGACATCCTCGTTTGCGAACAGGTACGGCGCGATGGGGTCATAGCCGCCCTCGAAGGCATAGGTAGAGTGGTAGTTACCACGGCACACGTGCGTGTTAATGACCAGGTCGTCGGGCTTGCCCTCGATGGCGGCGTTGTTGAGCGCCACGCCCAGCTCGCTTACCTTTTGCAGGTCGACCGGGCTCATGCCGGTTTTGGCGACAAAATCGGTATCGCAGTAGATGCCCCAGGTGCAGTCGTCAAACTGGATGTTGCGGCAGCCTGCTGCGTACAGGTCGGCAATCACCGTGCGATAAGCGGCAGCGATGGCGTCGGCAAGTTCCTCATCGGTCTTATAGACAGCGCGCAGGCTCTCCTGCTGGCCGTCGCAGCGATCGAGCGTGACCTCAGAGAACGTCTGGATCGGCGCCGGAATGGTTTGACGCGCGACCTGGCCCTCCCCCTCGAGCGCCTTGACAAACTTAAAGTGCTCGACGAACGGATGATCCTCGCCGCTGATGGGACCGGTCACCACGGCGGTATCGGCCGTGGTCTCCTCATCGTGGAACATATAGCCTGTACGCGAGGTGCGACGCTCGACGCCGTTCAGCCCCCACATAAAATCGAGGTGCCAGTAGCTGCGGCGAAACTCGCCATCGGTGATGACCTGCAGGCCGGCGGCCTTCTGCTTTGCCACCAAATCGCGAATGGCATCGTCCTCGACGGCCTTAAGCCCCTCGGCATCAAGCGTGCCCGCGGCGTAGGCGGCACGGGCGTCCTTCACGGCCTGGGGACGAAGAAAACTGCCGACGATATCGGCGCGAAACGGCGCGTTCGGTTGAATCGAAGTGCTCATAGATATCTCCCTTTGCATTGGTTGCTTTACTGGGACAGAGTATGAGCGCTCATACGGCCATCGTAAAATATACGTTTATATCAGTTTGATATAGATGTTTCCTATATCAGTTGGGACTGCCATAAAGAGATATAACCCGTGCAGAATACAGCGACTAAATATGCTGACGAATCGCGTCGATATAGGCTTGGCCGTAGCGCGTGAGCGTCGTGTTCTTGCGCGTAATGATGCCGATCTCCATGTACTCGTCCACATCGAGCGGAATCGAGATAATACCGGGGCCGTTAAGTTCATGGCTGATCACACCCGAACACACCGTGTAACCGTTAAGTCCCATAGCCAGGTTGAACAGTGTCGCACGGTCACGCACGCGGATATTCTTGCGGCGCTCAAAGGTCGAGGTCAGTTCCTCGGAATAGTAGAACGAGTTATAGCTGCCCTGCTCATAGGACAGGAACGGGTAGTCTTCCAAGTCCTCGAGCGTCACGCTGGAGCGGCCAGCCAGCGGATGGTCTGCACACACAAAAACGTGCGGCGCAGCGCAAAAGAGCCCTTCGAACACGAGCTCGTTGGCCGCCAGCATGCGCTCGATAACCTCACGATTGTGCTCGGACAGGTACAAGATGCCCAGCTCGCTTTTCATATGCGCGACGTCCTCGATAATCTCGTGGGTCTGTTCCTCGCGCAGGGTAAAGTCGTAACGCGCGGCATCGAACTCGCGGATCACGTCGACAAAAGCGTTGACGGCAAAGGAATAATGCTGGCAGCTCACACTAAAGTGCGGCACCTGCTCGGACGCGCCCTTGTACTTGCCTTCGAGCAGATCGGCCTGATCGAGCACCTGTCGCGCGTAGCCCAAGAAGGTCTCGCCTTCCTCGGACACAACGACGCCCTTGTTAGTGCGCTCAAAGATGTGCACACCCATCTCGTTTTCGAGATCGCGGATCGACGCGGTAATCGAAGGCTGCGACACAAAAAGCCGGCGCGAGGCCTCGGTGATGCTGCCGCATTCGGCAACTTTGACGACATATCTGAGCTGCTGAAGCTTCATAGCTTTCTCCCTAGACGTTCGTGACGTCGAAACCCGTCGCATCCATCTGACGCATAAACGGCGGCATCTCCCCCGTCGCGGCGCAAGCGGCAATCTGATGCAGAGCCCCGGCAACCGCATCGTCTGCCGCAGCGCCGATATGCCAGCGCGCGGCAGCCGTGACAGCCTCGTTGGCATTGGCGACTGCAACGGAGTTGGGAACGGCATCGATCATGGGCAAATCGTTATCGGAATCGCCAAATACGGCCACCTCATCGGGCGTCAGACCCAAAGCGCGCGCTAGCTCCAGCGCAGCGCAGCCCTTGTCCCAACCAGCCGGAAGGATGTCGAACAGGCGCACTCGGTTGTTGGGAAACACGAGCGAGAGCTCCGGCACCTCAGCGGCAACGCGCTCGCGTAGCTCCGCGAGCTCCTCACGCGAACGGGCACTCCAGATATTCGCCTTGAACACCGGCGCGTCATCGACGACGGAACGGCACGGGGCCTCTTCGCCTTTGAGCCACGCATTGCCGCCCGACTCCATAGCGCGACGCACACGCTCGGGATTGCTCGTCACGCAATAGGCATCATTGCCCCAAAAGTCATCGCCCAGGCTATAGACCTTCAGATACGTATCGTCGGTCTCTTGCTCAAGATAGTCGGCAAGACGCATGAGGGCACCGTTGTCGCTCGCACGGGAGGCAACAACCTCGCCGTCGACAAACATCACCTGGCCGTTACAGAACGCGCCAGTCGAAAAACACTCGGAACGATTTTTGAACATCCAGCCCATCGCGGACGGCTGGCGACCCGAAACCGGGCCAAAATGCAGACCCGCCGCCTGCATGGCATGAATACCCTCAACGGCATAGTCGCTAGCGCCGTCATGCCCGGCTGGAATCAGCGTATCGTCCATATCGGTCAGCACAAGTTTAATCATAAGGCCCCCATTCGTATCGGTCCTACCTATTGTAACGACCTGCCAAAATAAACCTGTCCCTTTTTGGCAGGTGCGTTAGTATAGGGAACAACAGATTCGATGCGGGAGTGCCGGCGGTGCAAACCACAAGGCTGAGAGGGCATGGGGCCCAATCCTTTGAACCTGTCAGTTAATGCTGGCGTAGGGAGCATGCCGCCTTTACAGGGGCGCTGTCTATGCACAGCGCCCCTTTTCTATGCCAAGGAGGCATGTGCAGTGATTGATTCGGAACAGCTTAAGCAACATATGGTCAAGGCCGCGGAGGAGATTCGCGCCACCAATCCGATGGCCGGCTCCATTACCAACACGGTGACGATCGACTTTGTCGCCAATGCGCAGCTCGCCGTGGGCGGTTCGGCCGCCATGGTCTATCTGCCCGACGAGGGCGAGGCACTCGTTGCCGGCGGCGGCGCCATCTATCTCAACATGGGCACGCTCTTCCCCATCTACGAGCAGACGATTCCCCGCGCGGCCAAGGCGGCACACGACGCCGGCAAGCCCTGGGTGCTCGATCCGGTGGGCCTGGGTATCGGTAGCCTACGCACCCAGCTGGTAAACGAGCTCAAGCAGTACAAGCCCGCCATCGTACGCGGCAACGCCTCCGAGATCATCGCACTCGCCGGCCTGTGGGGTCTTGAGGGCGAGGCGGCTGATCTGAGCCGCGTGCGCGGTGTCGATACCACCGATACCGTCTATGCCGCCCGCGATGCTGCCGTGGCGCTTGCCCGCTACACCGGCGGCGCCGTGGTGGTCTCGGGCGAAGTCGACCTGATCACCGACGGCACGACCGTGGCCAAGTCCCACGGCGGCAGCCCGCTCATGTCCAAGATCACCGGCTGCGGCTGCTCGCAGGGCGGCGTGCTGGCCGTGTACGCCTGTGCCGCCGACCCGTTTACGGCAGCCGTCTGTGGCACCGCCGCCTACAACGTTGCCGGCACGCGTGCTGCCGCCGTCGCCGATGCCCCGGCAAGCTTTAAGGTCGCCTTTATCGACGAGCTCTACCGCGCAACCGCCCAGGACATTGCCGATAACCAACTCGAGCTCGAGGAGGCATAGGCCATGTCCGAGCCTGCAACCAATACCGGCATGAACACGCTCGTCGCTGTGGCCATCGCCCCGTGCGGCACCGGCGATGAGCTATCCGCCGAGGTCGCCGAGGTCGTGCGTGTTATTCGCGAGAGCGGCCTTCCCAACCGCACCACCTCGATGTTCACCGAGATCGAGGGCGACTGGGACGAGGTCATGCAGGTCGTGCGCGACGCAACCTTTGTGTTGGCGAGCAAGGGCATCCGCACCGAAGTCGTGCTCAAAGCCGATATTCGGCCCGGATTTACCGACACCATGACCGGCAAACTCGAGCGCATGGAAGCGCAGATCAAAAAGCAGGAGGAAGCACGATGAGCATCCGCGACAACCTTGATATCTCGGCCTATCTGGTACTCGGCCCCGAAAACACCCTCGGGCGCCCCGTGGGCGATGTGGTGGCCCAGGCACTCGACGCCGGCTTTACCTGCATTCAGGTGCGCTCCAAGGTGGCAAGCGCCCGTGAGATCATTGCACTGACCGGCGACGCCGCGCAGGCAATCGCACAGGCCGGCAAGACCGGTCAGGTCGCCTTGCTGATCGACGACCGCCTGGACTGCGTACTCGCCGCGCGCGAACAGGGCATCGCTGTCGACGGCGTGCACGTGGGCCAAAGCGATATTCCCGTCGAGGTCTGCCGCAAGCTGCTGGGCCCCGATGCCATCGTGGGCCTTTCGGCCCGCTGCGAGGAGATGCTCGAGTACGTCAAGACCGCCGACATGAGCCTGGTCCTGTCTCTTATACACATCTGACGCTGCCGACGAATAGCCTT
>CABSNX010000005.1 GCA_902479205.1 uncultured Collinsella sp.
AAGAGACAGCGTTTGAATCATCGTCCGCAAGCGTGTTCACGGGAACGATGGGGTCGTCAGGCGATTTCTTGTCGAGCAGGTGATCGAGCAGGTCCCTAAGGCGCTGAACCTGAGAGTCCCACTCCTCGGGCGTCATATCGATAATGTCGCCATTGGAGAACTGGCCGATCGGCTCAAGCAGGCTCGCGGTATCAAAGGTACCGATATACAGCTTGCCGTCGAACTTCTGCATGCGCCAAATGTACTGGTTCTCGTTTCGGCCAAAGCCCGAAGCCAGGCCGGAAATACCGCCCTCGGGGAACATGTCGGTGCGATCGCCAACGACGAGCTGCATGTTCTCGTCCTTGTCCATGCGATAGATGCTGACCGACTGCTCAAGATTGGCATTCACAAACGAGCAGTCAACGCCGCCCATTCTGCTCTTGCCGCTCTCGTCAGACTTGGACTTATTAAAGAGGATGCGCTCGAGGGCGATCTCCTCGTCGTTGTATTCACCGATATAGAGGTAGTCGTTGTAGACGATGAGGTTGGCAGCGCCAGAACGGGTGCGGGCGGGATCGATGCCAAAGCAATACCTCGCACCGTCCGCCTCCTGGTCGCCGACAATCGGAGTCCACGTATAGCTGCCGTCGGCGTTCTTGTCGCCACGGACCATGGCAAACGACTGCATGGAATTATCATCGGGAGCGTTCTCGGGCGTGCCGGTGCAGATGGTGACATAGAGATGGCCATTGTACGAGGCCATATCCCAAATGGCGCCGCCGTAGATGCTGTCCTGATAGCGAATCACCGGATAGCCAAACAGCGTGTCCGAGTTGGCAATCTCGGTGAAGCTGCCCTGGCCCTTCGAGGGGTCAGACGACGTCAGGATCGTCGCCACAAACTTACCGGCCGCATTTTTACCCACATTGCTGATGACGAGCTGGCCATCATGGACGCACATGCCGCGGATACCGGTAGCAATGCCCTGCTTGAAGGCGGCACCCTGATCCTGCGCGCTCGAAAGGCCCTGATAGACAACTTTGTACTCATCCGTCTTAGGATCGATCTCGTATACAGCAGGCAGGCCGTTTTGGCCGCCATTGTACCTGACGGTGCCGCAGAAATAGAGCTTACCCTTATAGCTCACGGCATTGCGGAAAAAAGGAGCGACGCCGTTGAGCGAATCGGAGATTAGCAGCTTGGTCTCACCGGTCTTGGTATTGATCTTGACCAAGATGCCACCGCTGTCCTTGTCGGCCGTGCCGTCCTCCTTCTGCTGTCCGTAGAAGAACGTGCCGTTAAACATGGCCTCCAGCGTCAGGCGCATGGTCTCGGCATCAAAGGAATCGCCCAGCGTGCCGTTCATGAGCGTCAGCGTATTGCCCATCGCCGCATAGCAGGTGCCTACATAAAGCCAGTCACCATAGCTCGCAGCCGCCCAAGTGTAGCTCTGGCCGCGATCGCCTTCGTTGTTGGCCGTATTACCATCGGCACCCGGAACGGCAACGGCACCGTTACCCTGGTAGTCGACGATTCCATCCGGCTGCGACGTTCCTACCGTAGGATGCGAGAGCTTCTCAAAGGAATACCCATTTCCCGCATTGTAGGTAACGGCACCCGAAGCGTCTTCGGCGTGCGCCGGCAGCGGCGATACCAAGATAGCGGCAAGCGCTGCCACCAAGCCAAGTGTTCCCACTCGTCTCATAAGGTTATAGCCTCCCCTGTCCTAAAGCCCAGTTTTAGCATTCTTCATTTCTGTCCACGGTTAATTGCAATCTGAGCACAGCAATAATCAGCGTATAAATATACACCTGTAATTTTTTGGACGGGTTAATAAATGCTCGATTGGTAGCGAATTCCGCGCAAACCGTCACCAAACTCCACTTTTGCCGCATCTAAAGGTTATTTTTGCGCAAATATTTGGATGCCGATAGTCACAATGGGCAGGAGGCTGGTACCCACCGGAGAGGGCAACGCCTACATTTTCATAACGTAATAGCCCGCACCCCTCACCGCCGTCTCGAGTGTTTCGCGATCAACCGGGCGCTTCGAGCGTACGCGTGCCGTGTGGTCCGCATACGTTACCGTTGCCCACACACCATCAAGCGTATTGAGGGCATTGGCTACGTTCTGAGCGCAGCCGTCACAGCTCATGCCGCCGATAAGCAGCTCATCGCTATAGGGATAGTGCGACGCATCGGTATCCACCACAACAACCTTTTTGGCCTTCTTACCGCTCGTACCATCGCTGCAACAACTCTTCCCGTGTGTCGAAGCGGCAATGCGACGCAGTCCAAAAAACATGCCGACGGCAATGACGGCCAGCACGATGAGATTCGCAGGGTTGAGCAAGTCACTCATGCGCCCCCCCTTCAAGTAGCCCTATCTAGATACCCCCATGGGGTGTCCCCATCTTAACCCAAAATCATGTCGGTTCGGTCAATTAGTTTCCCTACTCAAACTTTTTTGTTGACCATGGCTTACTTTCGTGTATAAGTTTTCCTAGGTTAACAGTTTAGATCCGTAAGGAGCGCCGTGACCCGAACCATAGACATTCCAACGTTTCAGGCAGCGATCGTGCGCAACTGCTCTCCCACGCTCGCGGGCATCAAGCCGGCATCGCTCTTTACCTATCCAGGAGTCTATGCCGATCAAGACGGCTCAAGCGTAACTGCGGCGATCGAGGATCGCCGAGCACGCCTGCTCAACGTTATCGCCCGGTGCAATCACGAGCTTAATCCGTTCGATATCCATCTGAGCGTTTTGGTCTGGCGCCCCTGCGGGGCGCTCGTATACGCATATCGGCCCAATAGCCTCGCCACTTACCTTGCTGACCCGCGCGCCAAAACGGCACTCGCCAAGAAGGGCTACGACACCGGCAACCTCTCGGCATGTCTTGTGCACCTGGCATCACGCATCACGCTCGCGAGCAATAACGCCGCGGAATGCGCCTGCGGCCAGACTCGATGCGCACTGGATCAGCAAGTCTGCTGCAACAACGACTGCGCCTGCGAATTTCCACACGAGATTGGCTACTTCCTGGGGTACCCCTGCGACGACGTATACGAGTTCATCGCCCAGCGTGGCGAGAACTACAAGATCTTTGGAGCCTGGAAGGTCTATACGAATGTCGAGCAGGCGCTTGCGACGTTTGATGCGTACCGTGCCTGCACCCAACACCTCACCTTTATCTATCAGCAGGGCTGCAGCTTGGCGCACCTTGCCCAGGCGACCCGATAGAACGTACAAACCGCGGCCGCACGCCGCACAACCGAAAGGACTCAATATGAGCAAGATCGCCGTCGTCTACTGGAGCGGCACGGGCAACACCGAGACCATGGCAAACCTCGTTGCCGAGGGCACCACGTCCGCGGGCGCCGAGGCCGAAGTCATCCCCTGCGCCGACTTCTCTGCCGACAGGGCCGCCGACTATGATGCCTTCGCCTTCGGTTGCCCCGCCATGGGCTCCGAGGAGCTTGAATACGATGAGTTCCAACCGATGTGGGACGAAGTCAAGGAGACCCTCGGCGACAAGAAGGTCGTCCTCTTTGGCTCTTATTCGTGGGCCGAAGGCGAATGGATGGACAATTGGAAGGCGGACGCCGACGAGGCAGGCGTCAACGTGGTCGACTCCGTCATCTGTTACGACGCCCCCGACGATGAGGGCGAGGCGGCCTGCCGCGCCCTTGGAGCCGAGCTCGCCTAGCGGCAATGAGCTCCGCCCGTAACGCGCTCTGCGCCAAAACACATTCGCGTCCCAACAAAAACGGGAGCCGGATCACATCCAACTCCCGTTTTCTGCTATGTCAGTCATATAAAGCAGCTATGAGATATTGCCCAGGAACGCCTTGGTGCGTTCGCTCTTGGGATGGTCGAAGACCTCGCTCGGCGTGCCCTCCTCCACGATAACGCCGCCGTCCATAAAGACAACGCGGTCGGCGACGTCGCGGGCAAAGCCCATCTCGTGCGTCACGACGATCATGGTCATGCCGTCGCGTGCCAGGTCGCGCATGACACCCAGAACGTCGCGGACGAGCTCGGGGTCGAGCGCCGACGTAGCCTCGTCAAAGAGCATGACGTGAGGGTTCATCGACAGGGCACGGGCGATGGCCACGCGCTGCTGCTGACCGCCCGAAAGCTGGCTCGGCATAAAGTCGATACGCTCGGCAAGACCGACCTTGGTCAGCTCCTCGACGGCAATCTTTTCGGCCTCTTCCTTGCTGCGCTTGAGCACCTTTTGCTGCGCGAGCATGACGTTCTTTTTGACTGACAGGTGCGGGAACAAATTGAACTGCTGAAACACCATGCCCAAGTGCGTACGTACCTTATTGAGGTCGACGCCCTTGGCGCACACATCCACGCCCTCGACGACAATCGAACCACTCGTGGGCTCCTCAAGACGGTTAATGCAGCGAAGCATCGTCGACTTGCCCGAGCCCGAGGGGCCCAAGACCACAACGACCTCACCCTTGTGCACATCCAGATCGATGTCGCGCAGGACCACGTTATCGCCAAAGGCCTTCTGGAGATTCTTGATGCTGACGACGACCTCGTTCGAGTTATTGGTTTCGCTCATGATAGAACCTCCTTACAGACCGGCGATATGATCGGCGGGCGTCGCGACAACCTGTCCGGCGCTCTTGGTGGGACGCTTCTTCTTAGTTTCGGCCGTCCCCAGAAGCCTCGCCTCAAGACCGCTCACCAAGCGCGCAAGCGGCAGGGTGATGACCAGATAGAACAGGGCGGCAACCACATACGGCGTGATGGACCCCGTCGTGGCCACGATGGTGCGGGCGTTCATGACGATCTCGACCACGCCCACGGCCGCGAGCAGCGACGTATCCTTGTAAAGCAGGATGAACTCACTGGTCAGCGTAGGCAAAACATTGCGGAACGTCTGCGGAATCATAACGTAGAGCAGCGTCTGGAAGGCATTCATGCCCAGCGAACGCGCGGCCTCATTCTGGCCCTTGGGGATCGACTGAATACCGGCGCGGAAGATCTCGCACAGGTAGGCGGACGAGTTCATGGCCATGACGATGACGCCCAGCACATAGTCATCAACCTTGACGCCGGCCAGCGGCAGGCCAAAGAACGCGATGTAGATCTGCAGGAACGCCGGCGTACCGCGGATGATATTCACATAGATGCCGGCAAGGCAACGCAGGATGCGCGACTTGGAGATGCGCATGAGCGACAGCGCAAAGCCAAAGGGAATGGCCAGCGGAAACGCCACGAGCACGATCGAGAGCGACATAAGGAAGCCCTTAAAGACGATCGGCAGGCTCTGGACCAAAATGACCGGGTTCAGGAACAGGCGAAGGAACATGTTGGAATTCCATGCCTCGACCCACGGCTGCTCCTTAAGGTCGGCCAGGAAGTTATCGAATGCCGTCACGCCCTTGATCTCCACCGATGGAATCTTGGAGATCTTCTTGGTCGAACCATCGGCGAGCGTATAGGTACCGCTAAAGGCCTCGTCGCCGCCCTCGACGGGGAAGGTCACGCCGTAGACCTCGACACGGAAATAGCCGCCAGCGGGCGCCGTCTCGCCAAAATCGATCTTGAGCGTCTGGCCGTCGACCTTGCACGTAGGCTTCATGGGCGTACGGTCCATAAGGTCATCGCCCGAGAGCATCGTCAGACGTGTGTCGTCCGCACCAAAGGTCGTGCCATCGGCAAACGTCAGCGAAAGACCACTCAGTTCCTCGTCGGCATCGGCCTGGACCTCCCAGGTAATGCGCGTCTCGGTGCCGCCGACCACAGCGCTGCCCGAACCGGTGTTGGGTCGGGCGGTAATCTTTGCGGTCTCAAGCGCCTGGGCGGTCGTGGGCGCATATGCCCCCACGCACACCAGCGCGAGCGCCACGGCCATGGCGCAGGCTAGCTTTTGGAGCAAGGCGGGCAGTGGAAAACGCTGCTCCGCAGCCCCTTCGTTCAATCGAGACAAGGTGGCTCCTATCGTAGAAGTTGCCGGCAAAACGAGACGGAAGCACTCTCCGTCAAGAGAAGCGCAAAGGCCCTCTCCGCAAAACGGAAAGGGCCTACACGCAATCAAGTAGCTATTTTACTTGATGTTGTACTTAGCCATGAGGGCGTCGACGGTACCGTCGTCGGTCAGGTCCTTGATGGCCTGGTTGATGTCGTCCTTGAGCTTGGTGTTGCCCTGGTTGATGGCGATGGCGTACTCCTCGCCGGTGCTGATCTGCTTGATGGTCTGGCAGGTGTTGAACTGCTCGGCGGTCAGCTGGCTGGCAACGGAGCGGTTGGTGACTACGGCGTCGCCCTTATCGGACTGCAGGGCGCTGAAGCACTCGGTGGCGTCCTTGTAGGGGACGATCTTGGCCTTGGGGAAGTTCTCCTGGGCAAAGGCCTCGGCGGTCGAACCGGACTGGACGATGATGGTAGCGTCGGCGTTGTTGAGCTTCTCGCTGTAGTTGTCGGCCGTGATGTCGGTGTTATCGACCTTGGTCACGATAGCCTGATCGTCCATGTAGTAGGAATCGGAGAAAGTAACTTCCTTCTCACGCTCGGGCGTGTCGGTGATAGCCGCGATGGCGACGTCGTACTTAGCGCCCGAAGCGACACCGGGGACGAGCGTGTCGAAGTCATTGTTGACGTACTCGACATCCAGACCCAGCTTGTCGCCGATAGCCTTGATGAGCTCAAGGTCAAAGCCCTGATAATCGCCGTTGTCATCCTTGTACTCAAACGGAGCGTACTCGGCAGAGGTGCCGACGGTCAGCGTACCGTCCTTGACGAGCGCGTACTCCTTGGAGCCGTCGACCTTCTCGACCTTAGCGTCGTCAGAGCTGCTGGAACCGGCATTGGAACCAGAGGTGGCGTTGGACGAGCCGCAGCCCGTCAGTGCGAGGGCGAGCGCCATGGCGCCCGTGGCGGCAAATGCGCCAAGCTTCTTGAACTTCATAATCAGTCTCCTTCCGGTGACCCCGTTTGATTCAGAGGTCTGCAAAAACTGAGGGTTATTATGCACCCGCTTGGAAGAATCTGCAATTAGAAAACTGATTGAAACAAACCCATAACGTGAATGGAACACTCCACTTTGTAACAGTCATTACTGCTGTAACGACCTTAACAGTTTGATTTCAGCCGCATAACCTGCAAGTTCGTTCGGTGTCTCCAAAATGAATGGCAATGCGCGCAAGCGACTATTCGATACAATATTCTGCATAACCTGCATACCGCCGCCAAACTCTTCACTACCCAGGTAGCCCTTACCGATGCATTCGTGGCGGTCCTTATGGGCGCCACAGGGGTTCTTGGAGTCATTGATATGCACGGCGCGCAGGCGCTCAATACCCACCACGCGGTCGAACTCATCGAGTACGCCGTCCAGATCATGGATGATGTCGTAGCCGGCATCGCTCACATGGCAGGTGTCCAGACACACGCCCAGCTTGTCCGACAGCTCGGGGCGCTTGTCGGCAACGCCCTCGATGATGAGTGCCAGTTCCTCAAAGCTGCGGCCCACCTCGGTACCCTTGCCGGCCATGGTCTCAAGCAGCACCGTCGTCTGCTGGCACTCAAACATCACCTGGCACAAGGTGTCGACGATCATCTGAATGCCAGCATCAGTCCCCTGCCCCACATGCGCGCCGGGGTGGAAGTTGTAGTAGTTGCCGGGCAGTGCTTCCAGACGCTGCAAGTCCTCGGCCATTGCCTCCAAGGCAAACTCGCGCGCCCGCTCTTTGGCCGAGCAGGGGTTATAGGTATACGGGGCATGCGCCACGAGTGGGCCAAAGTCGTTTTGCTCCATAAGCTCGCGCAGGGCCGCCACGTCATCCATGTCAAGATCTTTCGCCTTGCCGCCGCGCGGGTTGCGCGTAAAGAATGCAAAGGTGTTGGCGCCAATGGATAGCGCCGTCTCCCCCATTGCCCGATAGCCCTTCGTCGTCGAAAGATGACACCCAATCGTCAGCATCTCCAGCTCCCCCTCATCAGTTGCGGTGAAATAGTTCCTGTTTGGCCCCTATTCTGCCGCAAACAGGAACTATTCCACCGCAACTTATAAAAGGGGCATCAGAGGCGCGGGCCACCAAGCACTACGGCTACGGGCGCCAGCGTCATGATCCCCTACGCGTCAGCGCCAAGCCTAGAGGGCTAGACGGATTGCATCGATAATGCGCGCGCAGCGCTGTGTGGCGGCAAGGGGCATGACGGGACTCTCGAGTTTCCCCGCCCGGATGAGCTGGGTCGCATGCTGGATTTCGCCGTAGAAATCATCGACCTCAAACGGGGCATTTATTTCGAGCGTTCGCCCGTCGGAATACTTCACATGGGCGAGCTCGGGGCGATGGAGACGGTCGATTTCCAACGAGCCCCGCTCGCAGGCAATCGTTAAGCGGCTTTCATATGCTGCTTTGCCGTCGCACACCATATGAATGGGTATACCGCCGACACTCATATGGATCTCGTCGGCCCAATCGACGCGGCCGCCCGATACGTCACGCCAGCGAACTTCACGGGACGAAACCTCGCACGCGCCCGCAAGCAAATCCTCAAACCAACCGACCGCATAGCAGCCCATGTCATATAGACAGCCACCCTGCAACGGGTCGAGCAGATAACTCGAAGGGGGCTCACCATAATCGAGTTTTTGCACGCTTTCAATCGAGACAATTCGGCCAAGATCACCCGACGCAAGCAAGTCCTTCACGCGAGTGCGCATCGGGCAAAACCGGTTCTTCATCGCCTCCATAAACAGCACGCCGCGCTCGCGAGAGGTGGAGGCAATCGAGAGAGCCTCTTCCTCACTCAAAACGGCCGGCTTTTCGCACAGTACGGCCTTTCCCGCGCGCAGTGCCTGACAGACCCAATGCGCATGCATGCCATGCGGAAGAGCCAAGTAGATTGCGTCGACATCGGGGTCGGCAATCAGCGCATCATAAGCCGCATCACCGCTATCGTCAGCCGTGGCATAACTGTGCGCGGCATCAATCGAAAACGCCCTGCAAAACTCCTCAACATGCGAAGGAGTGCGACCGGCGGCAGCCACAAGCCGTGCCCCGTCCACCTCCTTGAGCGACGCTGCAAATCGATGCGAAATGTTCCCAGCGCCCAAAACGCCCCAACGAACCTCGCGCAAATCATCACATGAATCCCGATGGCCCACGACGGCCCCCTTCAGTTGCGATGGAATAGTTCCTGTTTTGCCCCTATTCTGCCGCAAACAGGAACTATTCCACCGCAAGTTATAAAAGGGGCATCAGGAGCGCGTTTTGCAAAAGGCTTTAAGCGCAGCCGTTACGGGGCCAGGCTGGAAACGTCGGCGCACATCGTCGAGACGCTCGGGAATATCGATGTGCTGCGGGCAGTGACGCGCGCATTTGCCGCATTTGATGCAATTGCTCACCAGCTTGGGCTCGTTCGTCCGCACCGCGCTTGCCGTAAAGTATTGAGACAGCCCCGTAAACCAACTATGCGCGTAGCTCGCGTTGTAGGCGCCAAAGCAACCGGGAATATTGATGCCCTTGGGGCACGGCATGCAGTAGCCGCACCCCGTACACGGCACGCGATTCGATTTCTCAAACTCTCCCAGCACACGTGCGATGGTATCGAGCTGCTCTGTCGTCATCGAATCCGGCAGTGCGCGATCCGCCAATGCCGCGTTCTCGTCCACCTGCGCGGTATCGGTCATGCCCGAAAGCAGCATCGTGACTTGAGGATGGTTCCACACCCACGAAAGGCCCCAAGCAGCCGGCGTCTTCAGGTACGGATCGCGTACGCCATCGAACACGGCGCGGGCACGCGGAGGCAGTTTGCCCGCTAAACGTCCGCCCAACAGCGGCTCCATCACAAACACCGCGAGCCCGCGCTCGGCGGCCGCCATGAGTCCCGCCGTTCCCGCTTGGTAGCGCTCTCCAGCGTAGTTGTACTGGATCTGGCAAAAGTCCCAGTCATACGCGTCAAGCATCGTGAGAAAGTCCGCCGCACTGCCGTGGTACGAAAAGCCAATCTGGCGAATGCGCCCCGCCGCCTTTTGACGCGCGATCCAGTCCTCGATGCCCAGCGCCACCATGCGCTCCCACTGGGCGGGCGAGGTGATGTTGTGCATAAGGTAATAGTCGATATAGTCGGTTCGCAGGCGGCGCAGTTGCTCGTCAAAAAAGCGGTCGAAATCCTCCGCACATTTGCACGAAGCGTGCGGCAACTTGGTCGCGAGCAAAATCTGGTCGCGTAGACCCAGGCGCTCAAGCGAAGCTCCCACGCACACCTCGTTGCCGGGATAGAGATACGCGGTATCCAGATAATTAACCCCCTGCTCCACCGCACGGGAAATGATGGCATCGGCCGTCTTCGCATCGGGATGTCCCGGCGCACCGGGAAACCTCATGCAGCCCAGACCCAGAGCAGATATTCGGTTACCACTTTTGGGGTCAACGCGGTATTGCACGGACCCTCCCTTCGCCATCAGCGCTCGGCAAGGCGAAACACAATGGTCACGCGGCCGAAACATCGTGGAATCGCAATCGAGAACGTATCGTAACGCAGCAGAAATCGAGCTGTCACGGCACCGCTTTAACATCAGCAAAAAGCCCGATGAAGGGAGGCGAGCGTGACCACACGTGAGGATGCCCACCCCTATCCCGGCGAGCAATACATCCTCTCGGTCGACCGCTATCAGATCGAGGTCATGGACCATCTGGACGAGCTTCCCGCCACAGGCGCCGTCATCTTCTGCACCTTCCCCAAGATGCGCGATGGCGTTGGATATCCCGCACGCGTTTTCGCGGCCTGTTCCACGGCATAAGCGCACAGTGCAATAGTTTCTTTTTCATAACAGCAGCCCCGCGCATCCACCGATCACCCTGGCAGCATACAATCCATCAGGCGCCCCTTACGCGGGCGCCTTTTATATGAGGAGATGATTCACATGCAGATCAACAAGGTCGCCTTTATCGGCAAGGGCGGCGTCGGGCTACTCTACGGCAGCATGATCGCCCAGGCACTCGGCGACGATGCCGTCGAATACGTCATGGACGACGCCCGTTTCGAGCGTCACGCAGGCGACGCCCTTACGGTCAACGGCGAGCCCTGCGCACTCAAGTCCGTGCGCGCCAGCGAGGCAACGCCCGCCGATCTGGTCATTCTCACGGTCAAGACGACTGGACTCGACCAGGCGCTCAAGACTATGGAGCGCGTCGTGGGACCCAACACGCTCATCGCCTCGCTGTGCAACGGCATTACGAGTGAGCAAAAGATTGCCGAGCGCTTTGGCTGGAAGCATACCGTTCTTGGTATTTGCCAGGGCATGGACGCCGTGTTCCTCGACGGCGCGCTCACCTTTACCAATACGGGCGAGATTCGCTTTGGCGCGGCAGCAGACACCGAGCCCGCTACCGTCACCGCCATCGACGAGCTCTACACACGCTGCGGCATCGCCCATACCGTCGAGAGCGACATTGCGCACCGCATGTGGGCCAAACTCATGCTCAACGATGGCATCAACCAGACCTGTATGGCGTACGGCGGGACCTACGGAAGCGCCACGGAGCCGGGCTCCGAGCAGCGTCGCTGCTTTGTTTCCGCCATGCGCGAAACGCTTGCGGTCGCCAACGCCGAGGGCATTGAGCTGACCGAGGCAGACCTGACGCAGATGGTGCACCTCATCGAGGGAATCGACCCCGCCGGTATGCCCTCGATGGCGCAGGACCGCATCGCACAACGAAAAACCGAAGTCGAGGAGTTCGCGGGCACCGTTTGCCGCCTGGCCGCCAAACACGATATCCAAGTGCCGCAAAACGATTGGCTCTATCGGCGCATCCGCGATATCGAGAAAAGCTGGTAGCGCCAACGCACCGCATTCAACAACCTTAACAGCAAAGCCGCCGCAAGGAAACCGTTCCCCCTGCGGCGGCTTTCATCTTCGTCTATGACCGGCGGCCAATCTCTCAACAGTTAGCGTTGCGACTCCGGCACCTCGTCCTCGTCATCGCGGCAAAGCAGCACGCCGGCGCTTCCCAGCAGCGCCGCTGCGATCAGCGCGCCAACCACGGTTGGAGTAGCCCCGCATGCCCCCTGCATGCCCGCAACGAGCGCGGCCGTAGGACCAAGGCAGCCAAGCACCAATGCGACGGCGGCAACGGCGATATCTCGAGCGTTCACAAGACCACTTCCTCCAAGAGAAAGACCTTAATTCTCAAGAACCAGTGTGCCCCGCGCCCATATGCGCGGCGTACTGCCACGGTAAGCGCTCTGTTAGCTCAAGCATGCACAAAAAACGGACGCCCTTACGTTGCCCAAAGGCTCGGTAAAGACGCCCGCCCGTCATGTCCTATTGGCTTATGGCAGATTACCAACCGGTATAGTAGTCGGTGGTTCCGGCTGCGCAGCCGGAGTCATAGACCTTGCACTCGCCCTTGGAACCGGTAAACGTGGAGCCCTGAGCCTTATCGCCCGCGGCAACGACGTAGTAACCATCGGAATCGCGCCAAAAGCCCTCGGAATCCTGAGTCCACTCGCCCGTGCGGTGATGGTAGAGCACGTTGCTGCTGTAATAGGTCTCACGACGACCGTTATAGTTATTGACGCCGCTCGAGCGCGTCAGGCCCGAGCCGTTCGCGTAATACGCAGCAGACGCGTAAGACGAGCCGGAGCCGGCGTTGTAATACAAAGCCTGAACGGCCTCAGCGGCCTCGGCTTCGGCGGCCGCAACCTCGAGCGCCTCACGCTTGGCATCCTCAAGCGTCGTGCGCAGCTCATCGAGCTCGGTCGACTTCGCGTCGACCTCCTCCATCGTCAAAAGACTGCCCGCACCATCGATACAACCTTGCAGTACAGCGCGCTCGTCATCGGTGGCATAGTCACCGTACATGTTCATGATGATCTGGGCGCGAACCTCTAGGGAATCGCGCTTGGCCCCCATAGAGGCGTTCCACTCCTGCATGGAGCCAAAGCCGTCGCCGCGATAGTCGACGGGCTGCATCAGCGTCGCCTCGGACGGCGTGGATCCGACCGTATCGGATAGTGTTGCCGCGTGGACATCAGTTGCGCCGGCGCCCGTCAAAAGTGCCACGGTCAGAGCGGCGGAAAGGGCGGCGGCTTTCGGTTTTCGTGAATCAATCCTCATGTAGCTGGAAACCTCCGTAGTGCGTTTTTGCTGCGTTTGAGCTGTGTGTGATTCGATCGCGCTGCATAGTACCCCGAGCAAATCGCGACCTGCGGTTTTACTCAAAAGGTGCACGTCAATTGCGTAAAACTCACATCCTCTCAACAGGAGTTTTCCACAACTCGAATGCATAAAGCGTGCCAAAAACCCTGTTTTTGCACCCTCTCTATGCAAAAAAGGCGCCGGTGCGACCATTGTTCGCACAGGCGCCTTGAGCAGGCATTTAATGCAGTTATACCATCGAGTCGCAAGGGGTCCTTGCACAAGTCGCCTTACTCGTCCAGCGCGGCGAAGGCCTGCTTCAGATCCCAAATGATGTCCTCGGCGTTCTCGGTACCGATGGAAAGACGGATCGTGGAGGGCGTGATGTTCTGCTCGGCGAGCTCCTCGGCAGAGAGCTGGGAGTGCGTGGTGGTAGCCGGGTGCACGACGAGCGACTTGACGTCGGCCACGTTGGCGAGCAGCGAGAACACCTGCAGATGATCGATGAACTTCCAAGCTGCCTCCTGGCCACCCTTAACCTCAAAGGTAAAGATCGAGGCACCGCCGTTGGGGAAGTACTTCTGGTACAGCTCATGGTCGGGATGCTCGGGCAGGCTCGGGTGGTTCACCTTGGCGACGTGGCTGTCACCGGTCAGGAACTCAACGACCTTCTTGGTGTTCTCGACATGACGGTCAACGCGCAGCGACAGAGTCTCGGTGCCCTGGAGCAGGACCCAGGCGTTGAACGGGCTGATGCAGGCGCCCTCGTCACGCAGCAGGATAGCGCGGACATAGGTTGCAAAGGCGGCGGGACCGGCAGCCTCGGCAAAAGAAACACCGTGGTAGGAGGGGTTGGGCTCAGCGATCTGGGCGTACTTGCCACTCGCCTTCCAATCGAAGTTACCGCCGTCGACGATCACACCGCCCAGCGAGGTGCCGTGGCCGCCGATAAACTTGGTTGCGGAGTGGACGACGATGTTGGCACCATGCTCCAGCGGACGGAACAGATACGGGGTGCCGAAGGTGTTGTCGACGACAACCGGCAGACCATGCTTCTTGGCGATCTCGGAGATGGCGTCGATGTTGGGGATGTCGGAGTTGGGGTTACCGAGCGTCTCGAGATAGATGACCGTGGTGTTGTCCTTGATGGCGCCCTCGACCTCGTCCAGGTTATGAGCATCGACGAAGGTGGTCTCGACACCAAACTGGGAGAGCGTGTGCTCCAGCAGGTTGTAGGAACCGCCGTAGATGGTCTTCTGGGCGACCACGTGGTCACCAGCCTGGGCAAGTGCCTGCAGGGTATAGGTGATGGCAGCGGCCCCGGAGGCGACGGCAAGACCGGCCACGCCACCCTCGAGCGCGGCGATACGGTCCTCGAAGACGCCCTGGGTGGAGTTGGTCAGACGGCCGTAGATGTTACCGGCGTCGGCAAGACCAAAGCGGTCGGCGGCGTGCTGGGAGTTGCGGAACACATAGCTCGTGGTTTGATAGATAGGCACAGCACGGGAGTCGGATGCAGGATCGGCGCTCTCCTGGCCAACGTGCAGCTGCAGGGTATCGAAACCAAAGGTGTGCTCGGGGTTGTTGATAAACTGGCTCATGATGATCTCCTTGATCGAACAAAAGTAATAAGAGTAAGAGAAGTAAGTCGCTGTCTCCTGATCACGCCGACGGGCGCAAACGGGAGCCCGGCATTCGTCTTGGTAAGCAATTCATATGCGGGCCTCCTTTCGCATCCCGGTTCCGTGGTCGGCTTAATTACCTACCGCCTTTGTGTGTTTTGAATAGTACGAGCATTGTTTCCCTCGGTCAATCACTTAAAAGCGCTAATCTGTTATCTGTTTTATAGATAGCAATCGAGAGGATGGACGTCAATGACCCTCCAGCAGCTTCGTTTTCTGATTGCCGTGGCAGAGTCCGGCTCAATCAACGCTGCAGCTCAGCGCCTCTATACCGCTCAGTCCAACATCTCAAACGCCGTCAAAAGCCTCGAGCAGGAGCTCCATCTGGAAATCTTTACGCGCTCCAGCCGCGGCGTCACGCTCACCAACGACGGTACCGAGCTTTTGGGCTATGCGCGCCAGGTCGTAGAGCAGGCAGATATGCTCGAGGCCCGCTACGAGGACGGCGGCACACCTCAGGCCCGCCTTGCCGTCTCGGCCCAGCACTACGCGTTTTCGGTCGAGGCCTTTGTCAACGTCGTCGAGCTCTGCCGCGACAGTAAGTTCGAGTTCATCATGCGCGAGACCACCACCTCGCAGATCATCGATGACGTCCGCGCATTTCGCAGCGATATCGGCATTCTGTATCTGGATGACTTTAACGCCCGGGTTCTGCAGAAGGCCTTCGCCGATGCCCGCGCAAGCTTCCATCCCCTCTTCGACGCGACGGTCCACGTCTTCGTTAGCGAGCGCCACCCGCTCGCACGCCGCCCGCAGCTGTCCCTTGCCGACCTTACACCCTATACGCGCTACAGCTTTGAGCAGGGAACCTCTAACTCCTTCTATTACGCCGAGGAACCTTTTAGCTATATCCCTTGCGACCGCAACATACGAATCTCGGACCGCGGAACACTTACTAACTTACTTATCACGTCGAACGGTTACACCCTGTCGACCGGTGTCCTTTCCAATGAAATGCAGTGGGGTATGGCATCGATCCCGTTAGCAGACGCCCCAACGATGCACGTAGGATATATCATGCACGACGAGCGCAAGCCCTCTCCTCTCTTGCGGCAATACCTCGACGAGCTCAACCGCATCATCCATGCCGACCAGCTGTCGGAAGACGGGGTAGAAATCGTAGATTGCTAGCCCGCGGCGGGCATGGCGCTACAATGGTCACTCACACGAAACGTACCCAACGAAAGGAAGCCCGTGAAGGTCATCATCTATACCGACGGCTCTGCCCGATCAAATCCGGGACGCGGCGGCTACGGCGCCGTACTCAAATACACCAACCCCGCCGGCAAGACCTTCACCTCCGAGCTTTCGCGCGGCTACGCCAAGACCACCAACAACCGCATGGAGCTCATGGCGGTCATCGTGGCGCTCGAGGCACTCAACCGCCCCTGCGAGGTCGAGGTCCATTCCGATTCGCAATACGTCGTCAACGCCTTTAACAAGCACTGGATCGACGGCTGGAAAAAGCGCGGATGGAAAACCGCCAACAAGCAGCCCGTCAAAAACCGCGACCTATGGGAGCGCCTGCTTGCCGCAAAGAGTAAGCATAAGGTGGAATTCATCTGGGTTAAGGGGCATGCCGGCCACGAGCTCAATGAGCGCTGCGACGAACTCGCCACCACCGCGGCCGACGGAGCCAATCTCGATATCGACACCGGCTTTAGCGAAAGCGACCTGTAGCGGCGTTTTCGCACGCTATTTCCTGCCCCCTCGCGCTACACTCATCCTGTAAACCGAACGGCACGAGGGGGACACATGCTGCGTATAGCGACCATCGGCACATCCATGATTACCGACGACTTTATCCAGGTCGTCAACGCCAACGACCAGACTACATTCGTAGGCACGCTCTCGCGCGATGCAGATCGCGGCGCCGCCTTTACCGCCGAACACAGCGGCGAACGCAACTTCACCGCGCTTGACGAGCTTGCGTCCGCCGACGACGTCGACGCCGTCTATATCGGCAGCCCCAATGCGCTCCACTACGAGCAGGCGCTCGCCTGCATCGCCGGCGGCAAGCACGTTATCGTCGAGAAGCCCTTCTGCGCCACCGAGGCGCAGGCACTCGAGGTCTTTCGCGCTGCCGAGGCAGCAGGCGTCGTGGCTCTCGAGGCCATGCGCCCGCTCCATGACCCCGCTTTCCACGTCGTTGAGGACGCTCTGGGCGAAATTGCGCCCATTCGCCGCGCCTCGCTGCGCTTTGGCAAGTATTCCTCACGCTACAACGAAATCCTCGCTGGACGCGCCACCAATATCTTCGACTGCCACATGGCCTCGGGTTCCCTCATGGACATCGGCGTCTATACCGTCGAGCCCATGGTCGAGATCTTCGGCATGCCCTCCGGTCTCACCAGCATGGCCACGCTGCTCGACCCCTCAACGCAAGAGCTCACCCATGGCCCCATCGACGGTTGCGGTTCCATTCTCGCCAGCTATGGCGGTGGCCGTATCTCCGTCGAGCTCGCGCACTCCAAAATTACGAATGACCTGCTGCCCTCGCAGATCGAAGGCGAGCGTGGCACTATCCAGATCGACCATCTGTCCACGCCCCGCAACGTCCGCATCGACTATCGCGGCGACGTCGTACGCGGCTCGGCGACCGAGGCGCTGCGCGAACAGGACGACAACGGCCGCGCGCTCGACCTTCCCAAGTCAAGCAACACCATGGAATACGAACTCGCAGACTTTATCACCGCCATCGGAGGCATCGATAACGTTAAGGAAGAGATCTGGGAGACCCCGGCGGGACGCCATGATCTCGGCCACTACCGCGATGTCACGCTCGTCTCGCTGCGCATCATGGATGCCGTGCGTCAGCAGGCCGGCATTACCTTCCCCGCCGATTCAGTCAAGCAGACATAGCGATGGGCCTCTTCGATACGTTCTTCTCCAGCGTCACCGGCGGCAGTCGAGAGCCTCAAAAACCATCAAACGTCGAGTTCGAGCTGCGCCGCAGGCTTACCGTACTCGCAAGCGACGAGGCCACTCAAGACACTCCCCTGCGCTATTTCCTGCGCTGGGCGGGGCAAGTCCAAGGCGTTGGTTTTCGCTTTACCAACACCAACCTCGCGCAGGCACGCGCACTCACCGGCTGGGTGCGTAACATGGAAGACGGCTCAGTCGAGATGGAGATACAGGGAGCTCCGGCAAACATCCTATCTCATCTCGAGGCGCTTCATGCCTCCTACGAGCGCATGGGAACGCGTTTTCGCCTCGTAGACGCCCAGGTCCGAGCCCCACTTGCCAATGAAGACGGCTTCAGTCCTCATTATTAGTATTGTGTGCTAAATAAGGTATCATTTACCTACGACCGTTAATAGAAAAGAGGCGAGGCGCATGGCGGTGCAAAGAAGGAATACCAGGCAGCGAAAGCTGGTTCTTGACGCCGTGCGCCAAAGCTATAACCATCCCACCGCTGACGAAATCTACAACGTCGTGCGCGCACAGGATGACAAAATCAGCCGCGGTACGGTCTACCGCAACCTCAATCTCTTGGCCGACGCCGGCGAGATCCTCTCAATCAAGACGCCGGGCGGCAGCCGCTTCGATCGCACGATCGAGCCGCATGCGCATATCATCTGCACCTCGTGCAGCCGCGTCATCGATGTGCCGCTCCCCTTCGACACCCAGCTCGACGCAAAGGCGTCCGAGCAAATCGGCTGGAACGTCACGTCGCACTACACCATCTTCGAGGGCCTCTGCCCCAACTGTAGGTAGATTTTGGGACATGCCTACTCAGCAAGTAGACGACGCAGCTCTTCTTCGACCGTGCGCACGTAGCGGACACGGTCATTGACACCGCGCATGCTGGGATTGCAGCTCTCCATCAGATAGGGATGGCCCACCACGTTAAGCATGTCGCGATCGTTTTCGTTATCGCCAAACGCCATCATCTCATCGGGCGAAATACCCAGGGCACGACCGTAATCGGCAAGCGCGGAGCCCTTGCCCGAACCGAAACCGATAAAGTCCGTCCATTCGGTTCCCGACGTCATCACGTCAACACGGTCGCTAAAGAGGCGCTCGAAATACTCCAGGGCCGCCAGCTGATCCACCTCGGGCGTCTGGAAGGCAATCTTAATGACGTCCTCGTCGATGTCCTCGGGGCGGTCGACCACCGCCACATCGCAGTGGACCTCATAGCGCAAATGATCGACGAACGCATCGTTGCCGCTCATGGTGTAGAGGCGCCCCTCACACGAAAGGGTTACGTCGGCATGGGGATAGGCGACCACGGCATTCGCGATATCCATAGCAAGGCTACGCTCCATGGAACGCTTGACAACGGCATGCCCCTCGCTCATCACCAGGGCTCCGTTTTCGCATACATAGGCGAGCTCATCGGCCACCGGGGCAAACAGATAGCGCAAGCTCGCATATTGACGGCCGCTCGCCGGCATAAACACAATACCGCGACGATGCAGCTCATTAATGAGCTCAAAGGCCGCGGGACGCGGCTCGTGCTCCCCCGGATGCAGCAACGTGCCATCCAAATCGCAGGCGATCAGCTTGATTCCCTCAAGACCCATATGCTTCCCCCAAAGCCTCTCATCAACAGCAAGACGGACTTTGAATGGCAATCCCTCAAAGCCCGTCTTGCGCATACGCGCGCTTAGCCGCGCGTCTTTTTTACGATCGTAAAGTCTGAAGCCATACTCACAACAACATCCGCCGCGCTCGATGCAAAGCGTCGACTGGCATCGAGCTCGCGTGCGACCACCGAGAGCCGAACGCCCCCAATGCCCCGGAGCATACGACCCAAAACCGGTTGCACCGGCGTATACATGCGCACGGTATGCTCGTCCGAGTCACCCCGGAAGAGCGGCGCATGCATGTTGCCGATCTCCCAGCACGCATGTGCGAGCACAATCGGATCCATGCGGTCGACTTCGACCAAATAGACCTCGGCGCTGCGCAGGCGTACGACAACCGCTACGGGCACCGTGCCCGTGCGGTCGACAGCGAGCACGTCACCGTCGGCAAGACGCTCGCCATCAGTGGCATCCAGCCGGGCATTCACCGTGCGCCCCAGCTCCGTCACGCCCACAAACAGGCGCGCATCAGCCTGGTCCCAATCGAGTAGCAGCTCGTCAACCTCAAAGACGCCACCCAGCTCCCGACGAAGCAGGAGTTCATAGGACGGGTCGTTGAGATTTCCCAAGCGCTCCGTAGCTACCAGGTCCACGGACATCAACTAGTCCTCGACCTCAACGAGCTCGATATCAAAGTTGAGATCCTTGCCGGCAAGCTCGTGGTTGGCATCGAGCGTCACGGCCTCGGACGTCACATCGATGACGACAGCGGGGACAGGCATGCCGCTCGGCGTGGACAGGAAGAGCTTCATGCCCTTCTCGATCTGCTCGATGTTGGGAACCTGCTCGGCCGGGAAGGTCAGGACCATCTCGGGGTTGTGCTCGCCGTAGGCATCGGCAGCAGGAATGTGCACGGACTTCTTCTCGCCCACCTGCATATCGATAACGGCGGCGTCGAAGCCCTTGATCATCTGACCGGCACCGCAGGTGAACTCCAGCGGCTCACCGCGATCGTAGGAGCTATCGAACTGCGTGCCGTCATCGAGCGTGCCACGATAATGGGTCTTGACCTTCTTGCCCTGGTTGGACATGGTAACCTCCGTGATAAGGGCGGCGCACAACGCGGGCCGCCGTGAACATATGGCGCTAACTATACCCTAGTCATACAATTCATTGACAGTTTGCAAAGAAACGCTGCAACCGGAGGAACCATGGCATATCCCGTATTTGACCTACACTGCGACACCGCCGACCGTATCGGCTGGGCCACACTCGATCTTGACCTGCGCTTTACCGCCGGCACCGACGGTTATTTCCCCGGCGACGAAACGCATCCGCAGGATTTCGACCTTATCGAGGGCAACGCCTGCGCCATCTCGCTCGCAAAGATCGGCAACACGCCGTGGGCGCAGTGCTTCGCTACGTTTGTCCCCGACGAGATTCCCACCGCCCACGCCGCGCGCTTCCAGGCGCAGATCATGGCGCATATGAGCGGCCAGGCAATGCTCAACCACGACCGCATGGTCAACGTGCGCAGCGCCGCTGATATTCGCCCTGCGCTCAAAGACGGCAAGGTCGCCTGCATCCACACCATCGAAAACGCCACGTTCTTTGCCGAGGACCCCGCGCTGATCGAGGTGCTCAAGAGCTTGGGCGTGCTTATGTCGTCACTCAGCTGGAACGCGCAGGGACCGCTCGCGAGCGGCCACGACACCCACGCCGGCCTCACCGCCGCCGGCATCGAGGCACTTACGCAGATGGAGCACGCCGGCATGATACTCGACGTCTCCCACCTCAACGATGAGTGCTTTGACGAGGTTGTCGCCCACGCCACGCGCCCCTTCGTCGCCAGCCACTCCAACTCCCGTGCGGTTTGCGGCGTCAAGCGCAACCTCACCGACGACCAGTTCCGCACCATTCGCGACATGGGCGGCATCGTCGGCCTCAACTACTGCAGCGAGTTCCTATCCAACGATGCGACCGACAAGACCACCGCAGACGTCACCTTCGACCAGCTAGCGGCACATATCGAGCACTGGCTCGACCTGGGCGGCGAGGACGTCATCGCACTCGGCGGCGACTGGGACGGCGCCAAGGTGCCCGCTTTCCTCTCCGATGCCAGCAAGATGCCCGAATTCCAGAACATGCTCTCCAAGCACTTTGGCAAGACCGTGATGCAGAAGCTCTGCAGCGATAACGCCCTTGCCTTCTTCGAGCGTTATTAATTTCACATTCCTTGAGCGGGCCGGCATACCGAACGGTCGAAATGCCGGCCCGTCCCCAATCTGAAGGACCGCTTTTGACGCAGCAGTTTACGATTTCCGTATCCCGACCGGATGGGATGCCCATCCCCGTCGTCGTTACCAAAAAGCGCGTCAAGAACTTCAACCTACGCGTCACATCGAGCGGTGAGGTCCACGCCAGCGCACCGCTCGGCGCCAGCCGCGAGCGTATCGAAGCGTTTGTGAAGCGCAACAGCGCCTGGATTATCAGCCGACTTGCCCAGCGCGAGCAACGTCAGACGACGGCACAGGAGCCGCTCAGCCCCTCGTCCATCATTGCGCTTTGGGGCAAGCCCATCACGGTACAGGACGCACTCGATCACAACTTTGTATCACCCGCACCGCGACCCAAACAGGCCACCTTCGCAAGTTTTATGGGTGCCGACAAGTCGAACGAACGCCCACAGGCCAAGCGGCTCGCAATCCTCGACGGTCTAACGTCCGACGAGCTCCAAGCCCACATCGACCAGCTCTATACCTGTCTCTTATACACATCTGACGCTGCCGACGAATAGCCTTGTGTA